>WGBL01000001.1 GCA_015494375.1 Hyphomicrobiales bacterium
GCCGGACGGGGTTGAGAACCCCGTCCGGAACGTTCATGCCGGGCACGGCGGGTGACGGCAGGGCTCGGCATGAACGATAGGGGCGGGGTTGCAAACCCCGCCCCGCGAAGAGCTTGCCGCCCTGGATCGCCGCGTCACGCGCGGCAATGACGTGTATCTTGTGTTTGCGTCTCTGCACTGGAGCTGCGCCGCTCGCCAGTAGTGGTTTTCAACCGCGGACGGAAGGTTCACGTAGGCTGCGGTGCGTGACGACGGGGCTTGGCATAATCGATGGGTAGCGGAGTTACACGCCCCCCTGGCGGGGCGGGGCTCAGAGATCGTCGGGCTCCTTTGGGAGCGGGCTGCCGAGAAAGAAGGACGAGACAAGGCTCGCCTTCCATAGACCCTTGGCGTTCCTGCGCATGGTCACGGGGCGCGGCCGCGCGCCAGCCACGTGCACGAACACCTTGACCCTGCCCGATGCCTCGTCGCCGCTGAAACGGTTGCGCGAGACCACCACCACATAAGGCGGGGCGACCTTGTAGCCATTCTCCTTGCGCGCGCCCTTGAGATAGGCCCAGGGCCAATGCGGCTTGAAGCGTCCAAGGTGATACTCGAAGCCACGGCCGGGCGAGAAGCCCTTGTAGTCGTCGCCGCGGTCGAGTTCGCTCCTGTCGAGGGCGATAGTGAGGAACTTGCGCCCCAGAGCCTTGTCGCGGGTATAGCCGAGCAGCGCGGTGAGGAAGATGGCCGCGCCGCCCTCGGGCGTGGTCGCCAAGCGATTGCGCAGCACGAGGAAGGCATCGACCGTCTCTGGGATCGGGTCGATGCGGATCTCCTTCGCCCCCGTGGCTGCGAGCGGTCCCGCATTGGCGAGCCAGAGTGCCGCAAATGCCGTGCATGCCGCAATGGCCGCGATCCTTCTCATGCCTTGCTCCTCTCTCCTGCCTGTCCTCCCTGCGGGCGCGGGCCGCAGCGTCGCTCTCGCGCACCACAACCCGGTGCGCCTCGCCGGCCCGCGCGCCCTCACTCACCGTCTCCTTCTTCCACCGCCGGGCGGCGTTTGCAACCGGTACCATCCCCCGCGGCTCGGGCTTTACAAACCCGGCCGGAAGGTTCATGCAGGATGCGACGCGACGGCAAGGCTCGGCATGAACATGGGGGCGGAGTTGCAAACTCCGCCCCGCTGAAGTTGAAAGTTCGATGCGCGGCCGGGAAGAGGGTGAGGAGGGCGGCGCTTGGCGCCTCAGGCGCAGCGGATGGGGGATAGCCATAATGCAGGTCTCACGGGCCGAGCGCGGGCCTCTGGTGCTCGCCATCGTCATTGCGGCCTTTCTCGCCGCATTCCTGATCATCCCCGTGCTCAAGGTGATCTATGTCGCCTTCCAGGACGCCAACACCGGCGCGCTCACGCTCGTCAACTTCCAGGACTTCTTCGCCTCGTCGCTCTTTCGCGAGTCGTTCTATAACTCGTTCTACGTCGCCGCCGCCTCGGTCGTCCTTGCCTCGCTCTTTGCGCTTCCGCTCGCCTATTTCACCACCCGGTTCAACTTCTCGGGCACCATCCTCATCCAGACGCTCGGCATCGTGCCTCTCATCATGCCGCCGTTCGTGGGCGCGGTGGCGATGAAGCTCTTGTTTGGTGCCAATGGCTCGCTCAACTTGCTGCTGGATGAGTGGTTCGGGTTTACGCTGCCGCTCATGGAGGGGCTCAATGGCGTCATCCTCGTCGAGAGCATTCACTACTTCCCCTTCATCCTGATCAACCTCTCGGCGGCGCTCAACAATATCGACCGGGCCATGGAAGAGTCGGCGCAGAATCTGGGCGCCTCGGGCTTTCGCCTCTTCCGGCGCATCGTCTTTCCCCTCGCCATGCCGGGCTATGTGGCGGGCGCGGCGCTTGTCTTCATCAAGGTGTTCGACGATCTCGGCACGCCGCTCCTCCTCGACGTCAACAAGATGCTGGCGCCGCAAGCCTATCTGCGCATCTCCTCGATCGGCATCTCGGATCCCATGGGCTATGTGATCTCGGTGATCCTGATCGGCTTCTCGCTCTTTGCGCTCTGGACCTCCACACTCGCCATGCGCGGCAAGGACTACGCCACCCAGCAAAAGGGCGGCGGCGGGCTCGCCAAGCGCGACTTGAGGCCTTGGGAGAAGGTGGGCGCCTATGCGGTGGTGCTCTTTATTCTCGTGCTCGTGCTCTCCCCCCATGTCGGGCTGCTGCTGCTCTCGTTCGGCACCATCTGGTCGTTCAGCGTCCTGCCCGACGGCTATACGCTTGCGCATTACGCCCAGATGTTCACATCGGCCTCCCAGTACATCATCAACACGCTGCTCTACGCCGGGCTTGCGGCGCTCTTTGATGTCATGATCGGCACCGCCATCGCCTATATCGTCTGGCGCACCCGGCTCAGGGGCCGGCAGTGGCTCGACTATGGCGCAACGGCGGCGCTCGCCGTGCCGGGGGTCGTGCTGGGCATCGGCTACTTGCGCACCTTCAACGATATCGATGTGCCGTTTGCCGAGACGACGCTCGCCAC
>WGBL01000002.1 GCA_015494375.1 Hyphomicrobiales bacterium
GTGGTGGGCACAGCGCCTAGACGCTGCCGTAAACAACCTTAAGGGACGACAACCGGAAGCGCTCTATGCGGTCGGCATACCGGCCGGCAAGGGGCGCTTTTGACCGAGTCGGGGCGCGTGCTCGGCGTGGAGCGAGGCGCTCATCTTGAATGGTGCGCCCCTGGTGCTGCGAGCCGAGCGACTCTCCTGGGGACTTGGTGGCTCCCAGAGGGGGCGGGGTGCGTTTGGGTGCTTCTCCGGCGTGAGTGGATTGGCACCTCGCGGCCGGCCAGCACCAGCAAGGTCGGCACCAGGAAGGGATGTTAAGAACCGAATTTGCCGAAGGGCGCCAGAAAAAGGCACCAGAACAAGAACCGATCGCAAACAGAATCGCAGACAATCGCAAACAGAAGAGACTGCTTCTAGGTGAATGAAACCGAGAAGGACTGAAAGACAAAAACAATGCCGACGATCCAGCAGCTGATCCGCAAACCCCGCAAGCGGCCGTTGAAGCGCAACAAGGTGCCTGCGATGGAGCGCTGCCCGCAAAAACGAGGGGTTTGTACGCGGGTCTATACGACGACGCCGAAAAAGCCCAACTCGGCCATGCGCAAGGTGGCGCGCGTGCGCTTGACCAACGGCTATGAGGTGACGAGTTACATCCCGGGCGAGGGGCACAACCTGCAGGAGCACTCGGTGGTGCTCATTCGCGGCGGTCGCGTCAAGGACCTGCCGGGGGTGCGCTATCACATCATTCGCGGGGTTCTCGACACGCAGGGTGTCTCGGATCGCCGCCAGCGTCGCTCCAAGTATGGCGCCAAGCGGCCCAAGTAGGTGCCGTGTTCGATTGAGGCGTGGGCGCGGACTTCGGCGTACAGACGGAGACTTCGGCGTAGAGAGTGAGATCAAGTGAAGGCTTGAGAGGAACTGAAAAATGTCGCGTCGTCACAGGGCGGAAAAGCGCGAGGTGATCCCCGATCCGAAGTATCGTGACGTCGTCCTGACGAAGTTCATGAACTCGGTGATGAAGGACGGCAAGAAGTCGGTTGCCGAGCGCATCGTATACGGCGCCCTCGATCGCATCGAGGAGAAGGCCAAGCGCGATCCCGTCCAGGTGTTTCACGAGGCGCTCGAGAACGTGATGCCGACGGTCGAGGTGCGCTCGCGTCGCGTGGGTGGAGCTACCTATCAGGTGCCCGTTGAGGTGCGCGCCGACCGGCGCCAGGCGCTCGCCATTCGCTGGCTCATTGCCGCAGCACGCGGGCGCAGCGAGAACACCATGATCGAGCGCCTCTCGGGCGAGCTGCTCGATGCCGCCGCCAATCGCGGCACGGCCGTGAAAAAACGCGAGGACACCCACCGGATGGCCGAGGCCAACAAGGCCTTTTCGCACTATCGATGGTAGCGGTGCGAAAAGGCGCGAGAGAACAGAACAATGGCACGCAAGACTCCCATAGAGGACTACCGCAATATCGGCATCATGGCCCATATTGATGCCGGCAAGACCACGACGACGGAGCGGATCCTCTACTACACCGGCAAGAGCCACAAGATGGGTGAGGTCCATGAGGGCGCCGCCACCATGGACTGGATGGAGCAGGAGCAGGAGCGCGGCATCACCATCACATCGGCCGCGACCACCACCTTTTGGACCCTTCGCGACATCGACGGCAAGCCGCTTGGCCGTGAGCATCGCATCAATATCATCGACACTCCGGGGCATGTCGATTTCACCATCGAGGTGGAGCGCTCGCTCAGGGTGCTCGACGGCGCGGTGGCCCTGCTCGATGCCAATGCCGGCGTCGAGCCGCAGACCGAGACCGTCTGGCGCCAGGCCGACCGCTATCACGTGCCGCGCATGGTCTTTGTCAACAAGATGGACAAGATCGGCGCCGACTTCCAACGCTCGGTGGAGATGATCAAGGAGCGCCTCGGCGCCACACCTGTTGTCTTGCAAATGCCCATCGGGGCCGAGAACGATTTCAAGGGCGTCGTCGATCTCATTCGAATGAAGGCCATCATCTGGGATGAGGAGACGCTCGGGGCCAAGTTCCACGAAGAGGAGATTCCGAGCGAGCTCGTCGCCGAGGCCGAGGGCTTGCGCGAAAAGCTCATCGAGACGGCCGTTGAGATGGACGAGGCGGCCATGGAGGCCTACCTCGAGGGCGAGGAGCCCGACGAGAAGACGTTGCGCAAACTCATTCGCAAGGGCACCTGTGAGGTCCAGTTCTTCCCCGTATTCTGCGGCTCGGCCTTCAAG
>WGBL01000003.1 GCA_015494375.1 Hyphomicrobiales bacterium
CAGAGCGGCAGACCAACACCGTTGCGGCGCTTGGCCCTGGATCGCCGGGCCATGACCCGGCGATCCAGGGCCAAGCGCCGCAACGGTGTTGGTCTGCCGCTCTGGATGCCGGGTCTGCTCCCCGGGTCAAGCCCGGGCATGACGCAAAGTGGAAAGCGAGGCCTCTTTCTTTGGCGTCATCGCCGTCCTCGGGCATGACGAAGGGCGTGCGTGCGGGCAAGGGTGAGGAGGCGGGCCACTCGTGGGCAGCTCGCGCAACTGAGTTGATGACAAATAAGCTCAATCGGGCAAGGCGGGATGGGCGACGAAGCTCAGTCGGGAAGCTTGAGGGTGATTGTTTGCTCGTTTTTCTCAAGTGTCACCTCGCGGGCGGCGATGCGCGCGACCTTCCAACCGCTCATCGTGTCGCCCTGACGCACGACATAGCTGAGCCCGCCCGGCCGCGCGACCAGAAGGGCGACCGCCTGTTTGGGCTCGCGCAAGATACCAAGGAGCTCGAAGCGGACGGGGCTCTTGCGGACGACCGGCCTGGGGGCCGGGCGAGCAACGACGGGCCTGGGTTTGGGAGGTGGCCTGCGGCTTGGTGAAAAAAGCGGGCGGGCGATGATCTCGGGAAAGTCCGACGACTTGAGATGGGCAAGCGGATGCTGGAGAGCCAGGCGTTCGGCTGTCTGGCCCGCCTGCCTCGCCCGCCTTTCGGCTTTGCGGCCACTGGCGGGGCGCGAGGCTTGAGCGCGCTTTTCGGGGTTTGCACGCGTGGCGAGATTTGCGCGCGTTTCAGCTCTTTCAATTTGTGCAGTTTGTGGCGCGTCTGCAAATCCTCGGAGCCCTCTGGCGGGGGCGAGGCTCGAGGTGCTCGAAAGGTCGCCCTCGCCCGGCCCGCCCTCACCTTGGCGCACCGCCCCTCGTGCGAGAACCGCAAGCGCGACAAGCGTCGTGCCGGCAAAGAGCAAGGCCAGGCGCCAGAATTTGCCGCGCTTCACGACTGCCCTCCTCGTCCGCTCCGGGTCCGGGCCCGGGCTCCGCGGTCGGCGGAATAGTAGGCCACAATCCGAAAGGCGACATCGAGCTCGCTGTGTGTGCGGCCGCCCGGTGGCGGCGGCAGTGCACGCACCGTCAGCTCATCAACAAACAAAAGTGGCGTGCCGCTCTCGAGATCGACGAGCAAGTCACGCAGCCCCTTGAGTGTCAGGCGCGCCACGAGCGTCATGGCGATCCGCGTGAGCACGCCGTCCTCCTTCGGTGCATGGAGCTGAATGCTCGATGCCCGCCCATTGTGCGCAACAAGACGCCTGAGAACGAGCTGTTGCAGCTCCGCCCCTGCAATGCCGGTGGTCTCGCCGGCAAGCAGAAACTTGAGATGATCATCGCCCGCAAGCGCGCGCCGGCTCTCCTCGCCTGAAGCGCCGAGTCGCTGGGCCAGGAGGCGCAGTTTGCTCAGCCTCACTGTGTCGCGCTCGATGGCCTGTGCCGTCCTTTCGGCTGCGAGGTGGGGGGCAACCGCCAGCGCGGCGAGGCCCAGCAGCACCGCCACAAGAATGAGAAAGGCGAGTGCGCGGGACGAGGCGCGGCCTTCGGAAAGCGCCCTCGTGGTCATGTGTCGACCTCCCCAAGAAGCCGCGCCGAAATGGTGAAGCGCTCGCCGGGCTTGCCTTTCTCACGGATGGTCGGGGCCGAGAAGGCGACATCGGCAAAGAGCGGCATCGCCTCGAGCCGCTCGACCAGCGAGGCGGCATCGCGCGCCGTCCCCGTGATCAGCAGCCGCTCGCCACGCAACTCGAGCCGCGTCAGATAAGCGTCGTCGGGCAGCGCCCGGGTGAGTGCCGCAAGCACGACCACCACGGCCGGCCGGCGTTTGCGCAATTCCACGAGACGCCGGCGCTGGGCAATGCGCTCGGCGCGGCGGCTGTTGGCCTCTCGTACCTCCGCGACACGCGCTTGGAGGGCAGCGAGCTCTGCGGCAATCGCCCGATGCGCGCGATAGGCGGGCAGCCATCGCCAGAGGCCGAGGCCAGCGATGGCTAGAGCGATGACGAGAAAGAGCACGAGGCTGTTGCGAATGGAGCGGGCACGCCGTGCCGCCTTCTCCACCTCTCCGGGCGCGAGCAGCGGAATGCCGCGTTCTGCTTGGGGGCTTGTGGCGAATTCGATGTGTTCGACGCGGACACCGAGCCGTGCAGCCTCCTCGAGCGCCTCGCTGAGCAGGGCTTTACTGGTGGCGGCGGTGCGGACCTTGAGCTGCCCGTCACCGTCTCCCGCCCCCTGCACCTCATAGCCGATCCGCGCCTCTGAGATCGGCCAGGGCATGACGGGCTCGAGCTGGTTGGTGATGATGGGCTCGAGCACATCTCGCGCCGCTTCGGGGATCTGCAGCTCGCGCTCGAGCACCTGATCCTCGCCCAAGCGCAGAAGAGCCGGCGAGCCGCGCCGCAAGCCCCGTACTCTTGTAAATGGTTTGCTCTTGTCGGCGCTGCTCTTGGCGCCCTTACTCTTGGCGCCCTTGCCCTTGCTCTTGGCGCCCCCGCTCTCGCCGTCTCTCCTCTTGCCGTCTCTCCTGTCGCCGTCCTGGCTCTCTTCAGCGGCGCGCGCCGCAACATTGCGTCCCATGGCCGCAAGGCGCGCCAGCGTGGTGAGCCCCTTGCGCTTGACGGCAAAGACCTCGAGCCCATCCGCAGACTTGAATATGAGCGCCTTATAGCGCTTGCGAGCGGGGCCTCGGCGCCCGGACGAAGCCGAGAGCGCGGCCAGCCACCATGCAAAGCCCCGCGCGAGCCCGCCCTTCTCACCCTCCTTGTGCTGCTCGGGCGGGGCGATCATGCCAGTGTCTCGATCGCGATCGCGTCGGCTCATGCTCAGTTCCGGCTCAGTTTTGGCGCCTGGCGCTCAATTGGGGCTCCAGGCGAGGACACGATAGGGTGATTCTTTGTCTGCTCCGAGCAGGATGACGGCTTGCAGTCTTGGCCCCAGCCCCTCCAGCTCCTGCAGCTCCTCGGCACCGGCCCCCTGGGCGTTCCCACTCTTGGCGCCCTGTCTCGGGGCCTGGGCGCGCACGCCCATGGAATCGGGCACAAGCGCAACATCGATCACAAGGGCACGGCGGCCCTTGCCGGGTGCAGCGGGGGCCTTGGCATTGGCGCCGCTGTCGGGTTGCTGCGCCGCCTTGGCACCGGGACCGGTGGGCGCATTGCCCGCCTCCGACCCCGTTCTCGTCGCTCCTCCAACGCCCGTCGCTTCGCCGTTGCCCGTCGCCCCCCCGATATTGCCCCCGCCTCGGCCGCTGATCCCCCAGTCGAACGAAATACCCGAGGCGCTCTCGAGAGCCCGCAAAACGGCAGCCGGCGCCCCATCTCGCGCAAACCTGCCAGCGGTGCCAAAAACCGTGAGATAAGGCCGCAGCTTGGCGTAGGTGGCATAATCCATGCCGAGCACATCTTGCAATTGGGCCACGTGCATGAATTCCTCATCGCCGGCACCATAAGGGCGCCGCGCGATGCCATAGTGCAAATCTTCGGCGCCCTGGACACGAGCATTGTGGTCACGGTCGCGCCAATCCAATACCCGATCCCGGATCTCACCAGCCTTCACCGGCGAGGTGACGAATTGGTTTATGAGGCCATAAAGCAGTCGGCCGTTCGCCTTGTTGAGATCGATGAGGCTGTTGGTATCGCGCATGCGGATGGCAAGGCGATGACCATCATAGCGGACATAGCGAACCTCGCCATCGGCGGGCCAATGCTCGCTCTTGTTGCTTGCAAGGGCATGGGCGGCGGCAATGGCCACACCAGCTTCGAGTGCGCCGAGCATGCGGGCGCGCGCAATCTCGCTGCCGACCACCTTGATGTTGCTGTGCACCGAGGCGGTGAAGGCCACAACCAGCAATGCGAGCGCGGCGACAATCCATAGCACAACCACGAGCACCATGCCGCGCTCGCCGTCCGTTGTGCCAGATGCGCCAGAGGCGCCAGACGCCCCAGATGTGCCAGATGCTGTTGCCCCTGCCGCCACTGCGCCAAGGGCACGCAGGCGCGTCGCGCCCCAAGCCCGTGTAAGCCTCCGCATCGAGCACTCTTGAATGCGCCTCACAATCACCTCAGCCTGGTGCCTTGTCATGATCTCCTCAGCCTGGTGCCTTGGCATCGCTTGTCGCCTTCTTCAGCTTCTCCTTTGCGGCTTTTCCAGCTCCCGGCTGCGCTTGGCCGCCGCGCCTTTGCGAACAGCCCCTTATCCGCTTTTTTGTCGACAGGCAGGCGCGCTCGAGCTCGATGCGCGGCCGCAGGATGATCGGCGCGGCAACGGGCCGGCCGCTCCGGGCATCTTTGATCTCAAGCCGAATGAGCGCGGGCAACTTGTCATCAAAGGGCCATGGGCTCTGCCAACGCCATTTGGTGCCGTCTGGCGCACCATAGGAGAAGCGATAGGCGAATGGACCTTCGATTATCGGCACATTGTCGGTGCGCGGGCGCACCACCGAGCCGCCTTCAGGGTCGGCGCCAGCGGCGGCATCAAGCGCCGCAAAACTCTTGATCTCGGGATGATAGCGGGTGCGGCTTCGCACGAGCGCCGCCTTGCCCGCCGCACGCCCGTCAGCGGAAATGGCGGGCGCGACGGCATAAGTGATGAAATACGGCCCCGGCGTGCTGGGATAAGGGGGCGCGATGGCAACGAATGTGAGCGCATCGGTGCGACCGCGAAAGACATATTTGATCGCCTTCTCGCCCGACCATATGACACGCTGCATGGTGGCGATGTCGCGCTCGAGAATGGCGCGCGCCCGCAGCAGCATGTCCTGGGCCACGAGCGCCCTTGCATAATGCTCCCAGCCATTGGTGATCGTGCGAAAGGCCCCCGAGACGAGCGCCAGAATGACAGTCAAGAGCGCAAGCGCAATCAGCATCTCTATGAGTGTGAAGCCCCGCTCGCCGGCAAAGCGCCGCCGAGCCCTGTGGCGCCCGAGTCCGTCGGCCCTCCGGCAGCGACAAGACACGCGGCACTTGCGGCGCTTGTGGCGGGCATGGGCGGCCAATGCGGTTGTCAGCTCCGCTGTTGTCGGTGGCCAGGCGATCATGGGCGTCTTGCGAGTTTGAGCGTCGTCAGCCGCAGGCGCCGGCCCGAGGGGCTGTGGACGATGACGGCAATCTGAAAGAGTGCCCAGGGCGTCTTGGCAAGCGAGAGAGGCGTGCGCTCCGAGAGTGCGACCTCGAGCCGCCAGGTGAGCGCGCCTTGGCGGCCTTGATCGCGCCGGGGTGTCAGGGTCGGCCGCGCGGCCTCCTTGGCGAGCAGCGATTGGGCGAGGATGAGGGCGCGGGTTCGCTCATCGCCAAGGCGCACCATGCCAAGCCCGCTCGAATAGCCGGCAAATGCGCTCGAGAGCACAAGCGCAAGGATCGCCAGGGCCACAAGCGCCTCGAGCAACGTGAAACCCGCCTCGCGCTTCCGCCCCTGGGCGGCCCGATGTTCGGAGGGCCAAGCCGCTGGAGCCGGCGCCCGAGAGACACCACCCGCCGGCTCAAGACGCCTCGATCGAGACTCGCCCGGTAAGCCAATTGATGCGGACCAGATATGAGCCGCCGGCCTCCTTGGCCTCCTTGACCTCCTTGAAGTGAATTGCGCCACCTGTCGAACTCCCATTGGGGAAAAAGCGAACGCCGCTTGCCCGCACCCGGTCCGAGCGGACCGAGAGGGCGCTGGCCGCCGTCACCGTGATCGCAATGTCGCTCGGCAACGCGAGCCGCCGCGGCCGCGCGGTCCCCGACGTCGCCACCACACGGCGCCCGACATCGATCATGACGAGCGTCGGCCGCCCGCGGGCGATGGCGTCGGCCCTGGCCTCTCGCAAGAGCGCCGCGGTCTGATACACCGCCGCCTTGAAAGCGCTCTTGCGGGTTGCGAGCGCGCCCGAATAGAGGGCGAAGCCCGCCATCAGCGCCATGATCGCGATCACCACGAGCAGCTCGAAGAGCGTAAAGCCGGCCGCGCGGGCAGCCCGCAACGGAGCGATTGCATTGGAGCGGGCGACAGATGGAAAGCCGGCTACCCGCGCAACGCACGACCCACGTCCATCTGCGCCACGCCTATACGCGCCGCACCAACCGACGCCCTGGGGCTCAAGCGGTCCATCGATCGGCCCAAGCGGTCCCTCTGTGGGCCCAGGCGATGCGGGCGGTCCAGTTCGTGCCGACCTCCCCCTGCGTCGCCCGCCTCCATTGCATACGGAGCGGCCCGAGCTTGACCACCTAGTGCGTGGCGCGCAGGTCCCGCCTCTATTGCATGCGGAGCGGCCCGGCCGAAGCTGACGCCCGAGGCAGCGTGCGAACCCGCCTCCATTGCATGCGGAGCGGCCCCCTCCGGGCGCCCGTTCAACTCGTGACATCCTGGTCCTCGCCCTCACCCCCGACCTTGCCATCGGCACCGAGCGAGTAGACCTCAAAGGGATCAACCTTGCCGGGACGGCGATAATGATAGGGGTTGCCCCAGGGGTCGGCCGGCACCTTGCCGCCCTTGAGGTAGGGCCCGTTCCAGTTCCTGAGCCCCGGCGGCCTTTTGACAAGCACCGCAAGCCCCTCCTCATTGGTCGGGTAGCGGCCGGTATCGAGCTTGAAGAGCTCGAGCGAGGTGACGAGGTTTTCGATCTGGAGCTTGGCGGTCTTGGTGCGCGAGCTGCCAACATAGGTGATGACGCGCGTGGCCACAAGGCTCGCAAGCAGCGCCAGAATGGTCATGACCACGAGCAGCTCAACAAGCGTGAAGCCGGCCTCGGGCGCGCGCGCGTCTGCCCTACGCCCATATGCCCTCCGCGCCTCCGGCTGCCGCGTCCCATCGTCCGGTCGCAGCGCCCTATCGTCCGGACGCAGCGCCCCAGAAGACGCCCCCACCGCACATCCGGCCTGCCGGCGCGCGCCATTTGTTTGCTCTTCAGCCACCCTGCTCCTCGCTTTCGCCAGCTGCTTTGTCTTCGCGCCTCAAGTCTCGCCCGACCAATTCCAGACTTGCGATCAGTTCCGGCCTTCAAAAGCGTCCAGGACGCCTAGACAGAACGCTAGGCAACAAGATCGTTGACACTGATAATCGCACTCAAGATCGCAATAACAATGCCGGCCACGAGCAAGCTCACCAAAATTATGATCGCGGGCTCGAGCACGATCAAGATTCGCTTGATCAGAACATCGGCCTTTTCCTCGTACATCTCGGCCAGATAGCTGGCGCTTTCGGCCAGATTGCCGCTTTCCTCCCCCACACGCAGCAAATTGATGACGGTGGGATCGAACAGACGCGCGCCAGCGAGGGGGGCGATAAAGTCCTGGCCCTTGCGCAGCGCCTCCACTGCCGCCTCGATGGCCCTTGCCGCGGGACGGGCGCGCACCAGCCGGCGGCTGAGATCGAGCGCCATGGGCAGCTCGATGCCGCTATTGAGGAGCGTTGCCAGGGAGCGGGAGAATACGATCGTCATATTGGCCTTGAGCAGCCGCCCGATCACCGGAAGGCGAAAGAGAAGGCTCTGTAAGGCGTGCGCGAAGCCTTCCAGTCTCAAGGCAAGGCGAACGACAAGAAAGAGCGCAAGGAGCCCGAGGGCCAAAGTCGTTCCATGGGCATTGAGCCAATCGGACGCCGCAATGACAAGGCGCGCACTCTCGGGCGTCTCGGCGCCCGCATCCGCAATCACGAGCTTGAAGCGGGGAATGACATAAACCAGAAGCAGGGTGACAATGGCAATGGCCGAGACCACAAGAAAGCTCGGATAAAGGAGGGCCGAGAGCATCTTAGTTCTGATCTTCTGCTCCTGCTCGCGCGCAGCCGCAATTTGCTCGAGCACCTCCTGGAGGCGGCCGCTCGCCTCGGCGACGCGAACCATGTTGCAGTAGACTTCAGGAAAAACGTCGCCCTGCGCGGCCAGTGCGTCGGCAAAACTGCGCCCCTCCGAAAGCTCATACCTCAGCCGCGTCACCACCGAGCGCATGGCGTTGGCGCGCCCCTCTTCCTCGAGCAGCGCCAGCGCCCCATCGAGTGTGAGGCCTGCCTTGAGCAACATGGCGAGCTCGCGGGTCAAGAGTGTCACTTGCGCCCGGCTCGGCCCCCGCGCGAGCCAGGATTTGCGCCTCGTCCCCCTGAGGGTGCTGTGCTCGGCCGAAATGGCCTCGACCTCGACGGGAAGATGCCCGAGCTCATTGAGCCGCTCGAAGACGAAGAGGCGACTTTCGGCCTCGATCTCGCCCTCGATGCGCTTGCCATAGCGATCAACGGCCTTGTAGCGGTAAAAGCCCATCGGTCAGTGGTAAGAGCCCATTGGTTGTGGGTTGTGTGTTCTGCTCTATGAGCGGCGGGCCATCGGCTGCCCCACCGGGCGCCCCGTCAGC
>WGBL01000004.1 GCA_015494375.1 Hyphomicrobiales bacterium
CCGCCGTCAGCGTCGTCTTGCCATGGTCAACATGACCAATCGTGCCAATGTTGCAGTGCGGCTTCGTGCGATCAAACTTCTCTTTGGCCATGGTGTGTCATCCGTTCTGCTGCTGGTTTGCGTTCCCTGCTCGTTTGCGTTCTGCTGCAACTGCGAATTCCGCTGGTGGTCCGCTGCAAAGCTGGTGGTCCACTGCAAATTTGTGTTCCGCCGCAGGCGTGCCTCAAGTTGACCTCGGCGTGGCTCGCGCTTCACCCGTTGGTTATCTCAGGCAAGGGCGGCTGTAAACTCTTTGCCGAGCTGTGGTGCGCGGACAATCTTTGACGAACCAGCGTTTGACGAACCAGCCCACTTTGACGGAGAGTTGAGGGCGCGGCCTTGGGGCGGCAGAAGCGCTCCGATGCGACAGCCCCAATGGCGCATGCATCACCGAGCGAACACCACGAACAAATGTCACGAGCAAATGTCACGGAAAAGCAACCGCGAGAGAAGGCAATCACAAGCTGCTCCGATCAACCCGATCAAGCTGAAACACGCAGCAATCAAAGCAACGACGAAAGCAGACGAAAGCAAATGCAAATGACCGATCACCCTCGCCGCTGGCTGGTCTCCACAGAATGGCTCGCCGCCCATCTCTCGGCCCCTGACATCGTCATTGTCGATGCCTCTTGGCATCTGCCGGGCTCGGGGCGGGACGCCTATCAGGAATACCTCGAGGCGCGCATTCCGGGCGCCGTCTTTTTCGACATCGACGAGATTGCCGACAGCGAGAGCCCGCTCCCGCACATGCTGCCGAGCCCGGTCAAGTTCTCGGCCCGCATGCGCAAGATGGGGATCGGCGACGGCATGCGCATTATTGTCTATGACAGTGACGGCATTGCCGGAGCGGCGGCCCGTGTGTGGTGGACGTTCCGCGCCATGGGAGTCGATGATGTGGCGGTGCTCGATGGTGGGCTCGCCAAATGGGAGGATGAAGACCGCCCCACAGAGGAAGGGCCACCGGTGCCGCGCAGCGCGCGCCATTTCACGGCACGACGCAACGCCGAACTCATCGCCGACAGGGCCATGGTCGAGGCGGCGCTTGCCGACCCCGCGATCCAGGTCTTCGATGTGCGCTCGGCCGAGCGCTATTCGGGCGCCGCTCCCGAGCCGCGGCCCGGCCTTGCGCGGGGGCATATGCCGGGCGCGCGCAATCTGCCGTTTGCAAGACTTCTCAATCAGGACGGCACCCTCAAGGGGCGCGAGGAGATCGCAGCCATTCTCGACGCCCATGCCCTCGACCGCGAGCGGCCTGTCATCTGCTCGTGCGGCTCGGGTGTGACGGCCTGTGTGCTCGCACTTGCCCTTGCCGAGCTCGCGCATCCCCGGGTCGCGGTCTATGACGGCTCCTGGGCCGAGTGGGGCGCCGATCCCTCAGCACCCATCGAGACGGGCCCCGACCCCGCCGCACCGGAGGATGGCTAGAGCCCATCGCGGCGAGTGCCGGGCACGGCGGCGCGCTGGTTGGCTCGGCCGAGCGAGTGAGACTGCATTGCAAACCAACGCCGCAAACGAACAGCAAACAAACAGAAACAACAAGCAAATGACCTGACAGCCGCACAACGGCCGCATGACGAATGAAGGTGCCGCCATTGGGCCGATCCCAACGAGCAAACAGAGCGGGCAAACAGAGCGAGCAGACGCCATGGCTTCTTTCGACAGTGAGACGCGCACGGACTCCAAGGACAACCCGAGTGGGGGCGAGACGGCGCATGAGGGCGCCCACCACACCGCCACCCGCCTGGTTCACGCCGGGCGCGACCCCAAGGCCCACGAGGGCTTTGTCAACACCCCCGTCTATCGCGGCTCGACGGTGCTGTTCGAGACCGTGGCAGAGCTCGAGACCGGCAACAGGCGCTATACCTATGGCCGCAAGGGCACGCCGACCATCGAAGCGCTTGAGAGCGCCATTGCCGAGCTTGAAGGGGGCGTGCGCACGGTGCTCGCGCCCTCGGGGCTTGCGGCCATCTCCTCGGCGCTCCTCGCCTTCGTCGAGGCGGGCGACCACATCCTTGTGAGCGACAGCGTCTATCGCCCGACGCGGCTTCTTTGCGACGGTCTGCTCAAGCGTCTCGGGGTGGAGACCACCTACTACGACCCCTTGCTTGGGGCTGGCATCGAGGCCCTCGTGCGCGAGAACACCCGTCTGGTCTTTGTCGAGTCGCCGGGCTCGCAGACCTTTGAGATGCAAGACATCCCCGCCATAGCCAAGGTTTGCCGCGCCCGCGGCCTCTGGCTCATCGCCGACAACACCTGGGCCTCGCCCCTCTATTGCAACCCTTTCCGCCTCGGGGTCGATGTCTCGATCCAGGCCGGCACCAAGTATGTGGTGGGCCATGCCGACGCCATGCTCGGCACGATCACCGCCAATGAACGCGCCCGCAATGCCATTCTGCGGGGCAATCAGGCACTCGGGCTCGTGGCCGGCAGCGAGGAGGTCTACCTCGCCCTGCGCGGCCTGCGCACCCTAGGGGTTCGCCTCGAGCGCCACTGGCAGGCGGCCCTCGAGATGGCCGAGTGGCTTTCGGCACGGCCCGAGGTTGCGCGCGTGCTCTATCCCGCGCTCGAGAGTGATCCCGGCCATGACATCTGGCGGCGCGACTACACCGGCGCCTCGGGGCTCTTCTCGGTCATCCTCAAGCCCATTGCCAAGCCGGCCCTCGTGGCCTTTCTCGAAAGCTTGACACTCTTTGGCATGGGCTATTCCTGGGGCGGCTATGAAAGCCTCGTGGTGCCGTTCGACCTCCACGGCTATCGCACGGCCACCCAATGGCGCCCCGAGGGGCCGGCGCTCCGCTTCCATATCGGGCTCGAGGATGTGCGCGACCTCAAGCGCGACCTCGCACGGGGCTTTGCCGCCATGGCCGCGGCAACGAGCTAGTGCGCCCCGAGCGGGCGGACGAATGTTGGCAACCGTATTGGCAGGCGCGCGGGCTGCTTCTAGGAGATTCGCGCCGATCGACACGCCTGGCCCAGCCAATCAAGCATGTCCGAGCCCATAGACCTGTATAGCCAAGCCAATATTGACTTGCCCGCATCACGCTTATGAATCAAAGTCGCGCGCAATCAGCCAACGAATCGCGATCACCTGGCGTAATCGCGATCACTTGGCGAATAAGGACTAAGACGCATAACGAACGGCACGGACCGGCCACCCGCCAAAGGCTCAGGAGCAGGAGGGAGTAAGAACGCCATGTCGTATGATGAGCGTGCCGAAAAGCTCTTCAATGTTCGCGACGCCATCCCGACTTTCGATGATGATGTCGCCCAATGGGCGAAGCGCAGCAGCGCTGCCAGAGAACGGCTCGCTTGCCAGCTCGATC
>WGBL01000005.1 GCA_015494375.1 Hyphomicrobiales bacterium
CCGTCTGGCACAATGTCTTTGAGCGGGGACGACTGGTGGCTGGGGAATGGCTTCTGGTCCATGGCGGGGCCAGCGGCATCGGCACCACGGCCATCCAGATCGCCCACGCCTTGGGGGCGAAGGTGCTCGCCACCGCGGGCAGCGACGAAAAATGCCGCAAATGCGAGGCACTTGGCGCAACGCGCGCCATCAATTATCGGCGGGAAGACTTCGTGGAGGTTACCAGGGAGGTTGCCGGTGGCGCCAATGTCATACTCGACATGGTGGGCGGGCCTTATATCGCCCGCAACATAAAGGCGGCCGCACCCGCGGGGCGCATCGTCCAGATTGCCTTTCTGGAAGGGGCGGTGGCAGAGGTCAACTTCGCCCCGCTCATGCTCAAGCGGCTCACCTTGACAGGCTCCACTCTTCGGGCGCGATCGGGCGCCTTCAAGGCCGCGCTTGCCGCAACGGTCGAGACCAATGTCTGGCCGCTCATTACCGAAGGACGTGTGAAGCCCGTCATCGACAGTGTTTTCGACCTTGCCGAGGCGGCAGAGGCCCACAGGCGCATGGAGGCGGGCGCACATATCGGCAAGATCGTGCTACGTGTGCGCCACCATCATGAGGCGCGATGATTAGGCGCGATGATTGGGCGTGACGTGATCCGCCATGATTCGCTATGGGCTGTGGTCTGACCCGGTCCGGCATCATCCGGTTTGTCGGTTTGAGCGCATGATCCGGTCTGGGCAGCGCAAGCTCGCCTGGCCCGCTCGAGCCCGCTTGCGAACCCGCCGCTGAACGCGTCTGGCGTGTGCGCCCGCCGGGCCCTACCATGGCAGCGGCGAGAAAGGCGAAAGGCAAAAACAAAAGGCGAAAAGGCGAAAAACTGTGCTGCCGGTGGGGGGCGACGATCATCCGCTTGGAATGACAATGCCCATTCACTATAGTGGGGCTCGGGATAGTGGGGCTCGGGCCGTGCCAAATACCCGATGATGTGATCGGATGCGCCGGCTGGGCCCGGATTGCGATCGTCCTGCGATTGTCCTGGGGGAGCAGTTGTCCCCAAGGCCCGATTGCGCGCAAAGGGCGCTTGTCGGCGGGGAGCCGCGCGGGGCGCACCGTGGGTACACGCACCACAGAGCGCGGGAAGGCGGGAAGGGGCCGGGCCCGCTCTCCACCACCAACCGCAAAGGCACGAACAACAAAACCAGCGACAAACTCGGGAGCGAATTTGCAATGACTTGCAGACCTTGGCGCTGGCTATGGGGGCTCATACCTCTGGCACTCATTGCATTGCTGATTATCCTTGGCGAACGGCCGCGGATCGAGCGCGCGCTCGAGGACAATGCCAAGCGGGTATTGCTCACAAACGGCCTCAAATGGGCCAGGGCGGAGTTCGAAGGCCGCGACGCGGCGCTTCGGGGGCGCGCGCCTTCGAGTGAGGAACGCAGGCGTGCGGCACAGTTGCTGGCGGCTGCGCCTGGTGTGCGCATCGTCTTTGATGACGCCGAGCTCATACCCAAGGTTTCACAGTTCTACTGGTCTGCGAGCCGCGATCAGAACCGCATCAAGCTCAAGGGCTATGTGCCGCGCGACAGCGAACGCGAGGCGATCCTCGGCATTGTAAGAGCGAGCTTCCCGGGCATGAAGGTGCTCGATCGCATGGCGCTCGCACGCGGCGGCCCGCCTAAGGACCTGCTTCTCAGCGGGGCGAGTTTTGCGCTCAACCAGCTTCATCTTCTGGCCGAAGGGCGCGTGACGCTCATTGGTCGGCGCCTCGAGATCCATGGCCTCGCCCGCGACAGCGAAGCCTATACGCGCATCAAGGCCGCGCTTGCCAACGATCTCCCACCCGGCATCCGTCTGGCGCGCTCGGAGCTGCTGCCGCCTGTCGTATCTCCCTTCACGTTAAGCGCGACGTTTCGCGATGGCCGGTTGCTGCTGGAAGGCAACATCATGAGTGAGGAGGCGCAAGAGAGGGTTGTTGCGAAGGTCAAAAAACACTTTGGAGAAATCGTCCTTGAGCAAGACCTGGCCATCGCCCGTGGCCACCCCTTGCATTACGAGCAGCTGTTGCACCTGGCGCTCGAGCAGCTCGCGCGGCTGCGCTCGGGCAAGCTGACGATGGCCGAGCGCCATATTACGTTCACGGGAACCGCCGAGACCCAGGACCTCGCCGAGGAGATCGCAAAGGTTCTTGAAAGCCAGCTCCCTCCCAAATTCGAGCTCGAGCACAAGATTGCCTTCATCAAGGCGCGCCCCCCCACCGTCTCCCCTTTTTTTTGGGCAGCGAGGCGCCAAGGTGAGCGCCTTGTCCTCACGGGCCACTACCCGGACGAGAAGACCCGCGCCCTCGTTGTCGCGCTTGCCAAGGATGTTTTTCCCGATTTGGCGCTCGAGGACCGCATGAGCGAGGCGCGCGGTGCCCCCAAGCTCGAGCGTTGGCGCGAGGCGGTGCAATTTGCTCTGCGGCGATTGGCCGAGCTCCGCGAGGGCGAGGTCGCGCTCCATGATCTTGAACTCAGTCTTGAAGGATCGGCCAGCTCGCCCGCCTCCTATCGTCGCCTCAAACGTACCCTCCAGGCAAAGCTGCCGCCTGGCGTTGTGCTTGCCGCAAAGGACATCGCACCGGCTCGTGTGAGCCCCTATCGTTGGTCGGCCGAGATCGCTGAAGGCAAGCTCTTGCTGTCGGGCTATGCGCCCGATGAAGACATCAAGGCGGCGCTGCTCAGAGAGGCCCGTGCGCTCTTGCCATCTCACGAGATCGCCGACGCGTTGGAGATCGCCCGCGGCGTGCCGGTCTCTCTCGAAGCGTGGCGCGCCTCGGTGCATGCAGCCCTCTCGGCGCTCGCCTCTCTGGGCAATGGTCGCGCGGAGCTCATTGATCGAGAGCTTGCAATCACCGCTCAAACGTCATCGGAGGCGGTGCGTGAGAAGGTGCTTGCCGCGCTTGAGGCCGGCGTGGCTCAGGGCTATCGGCTCGAGAGCCGGGTGCGCTACGTCCCACCGCCGGAGCCCAACCTCAGCTGGCGGGCGGTGCTCGCCGATGGCCGGGTGCGACTTGAGGGCGAAGTGCCGAGTGCCGCGGTGCGGCGGATGCTGCACACACTCGCAAGGCGGGCCTTTGCGGCCCATACCATCCTCGACAAGATGAAAGTGCGCGCGGGTTATGCGGAGAATTGGCAGAGGGCGGCGGCCACCGGTCTCAAGCTTCTCAAGCGCCTCCGGAATGGGTCGGTGAGCCTTGTCGGGCGCACACTCAAGATCGAGGGTAAAGCGGCCGAGGCGGGCGATCTCGAGGTCATCCGCGAGACGTTGCTTGCCCGCCTGCCCCGACAATACCGCGGCCAGGACGAGGTCTCTGTGGCATCTGTGGCGCTCGAGGACGAGTTGGCTGCGACCCGCGAAATCGAGACTCTCGTCGATCAATGGGCGCGCGAGCGCATCCCGAACCGCAATCCCTACACCTGGCAGGCGCGCTTTGATGGCAAGGCGGTGGTGCTGACAGGATCGGTTCCGAGTGAGAGGATGCGCGCCCGCATGCTGGCCGCGGCAGAGCGCGCCTTTCCCGCCCGCAAGATTGTCGACCGGACGCGCTTGGCCAGGGGCGAGCCGGCAGGATACCTGGCGGCTGTCTCCCACGCACTTTCGGCGCTTGCCGAGCTCCGCGAAGGCCAAGCCGTGCTCGAGGGCGAGACACTCAGGCTCGAAGGCATGGCCGAAAGCAAGGCGCGCGCCGACAGGCTCGAGCGCCGCTTTGCCGAGGCCCCGCGGCTGAACGTAAGCGATGGTGCGGCGTTCAGGACCATTGTCAGGCTTTCCTTTCCCAAGCCCAAGAGGGACGCGCTTCCGCGTGCCAAGCCCTATGAGTGGGCCGCCGCACTCTCGGGCCAGACGGTGCTGTTGACGGGCGTCGTCCCCAGCGAGCAGACGCGGAGCCTCTTGCGCGCCCTTGTCCGAGAGCGGTTCCCGGGAAAGGCCGTTGTCGATCAGCTGCGCCTTGCGAATGGCGCACCGGCGGGCTTCGAGCGCGCCGCACGCGAGGCCTTGCGCCAGTTGGCGCAGCTTGAAAGTGGCGAGGTGACGCTTGTGGACGCAAAGCTCGACCTTGCGGGGCTCGCTGGTAACGAAATCACACGCGAGCGCATCCAAGGCGCCTTGGCGGCGCGCTTGCCAAGGCACTATCGCGTGCGCACGAACGTCGAGGTGACGCGCGCCCAGGTTCAGCCCACCACGCCCCCTCGGTCTCAATCCACAGCCTCCAGCACGCCACAATCGGCGCCACAATTGATGCCACAATCGAAGGGGCAGGAGGAACCAGCAAGGAAAGCAAATAAGGAGACAGAGGGCACCGAAGCCAGCGAGGTGGCAAAGGCGGCAGTCGCACCGAGCGCCGGCAAGCTCAGCGACAGCAAACCGAGTGGCCACAAACCGGATACCGGCAAACGGAACGCTGGTACAGCGAACACCGGCAACCTGAGTGCCAGCCAACCGCGCGACGCCAAACCGAGCGCCGGCAATCCGGGGCACATTCCGAGGTACACAGAGAAGAAGCCTCGAGCGGAAAGCCCGAAGACGGCCTCGACAGGGGCTTGGCCGCTCTCACTGGGTGCCTATGGCGATGAAACGACGGCGGTCTCGGCAGCACCGGGGGTGTCTGCCCCAGAGACATTCCGCGGCAACGAGGGCGCGACCCGAATGGTGCCGCCACCCGCCCGCAAGGACGGAAAAGGTGGCGGGTCCCTTCAAACCGCAAGAGCGGCAGGAAGCGGGGCATCGGGAACGCCCGTTTCAACTTCGACCTGCGATCGTCTGATAGACTTCGTCGTCCGCTCGGGCGTGATCGAGTTCGCCAACGACAGTGCCAAGCTCACAGCGGCGAGCAAGCCGACTCTCAACAGACTGGTCCGACTTGCAAAACGCTGTCCGCAAACGGTTATCCAAATCAACGGGCACACAGATTCAGTCGGCAACGCCCGTTACAACTATCGCCTCTCGTTGCGACGCGCCGAGGCCGTGGCCCACTATCTTCATAAGCGCGGCATCCCCCGCAGTCGCCTGATAACCCGTGGCTTCGGCGAGACGCGGCCCATCGCCCCCAACACCACCCCCGAGAACAAGGCGCGAAACCGGCGCATCGAAATGGCGGTTTTGCATTTGCGCTATTCGGCAAGGAGCCAATCGAACGCCACAGAATAAGGGGAATAAGGGGAATAAGGGGAAGAGAGCATGCTGTTCCTGTTCCAGCAGTTGCTGCCATACATCGTTTTATCGTTCGTGCTGGGATTGATCGTCGGCTGGTATTCCTGTACCCGCTACGAGGACGAATAAACCCGGGCCCTGGGTGAGAAGCTTTCGGGGCCGGCGGCCGTATCGCACCCCGCTTGCGAAAGAAGGGACCCGGCGGGAGACCCGAATAAGCCGACCCAAATGCCAGTGCATTGACCCTACCCCAGCGCATGGTACGGGGCAGCGCACGGAAAAGGGCTGATCGAACGCCTCCCACGTCGAGCGAAGAGGACCGGGGCCAAATGCGCAGCAGCGAAGAGGGCCAAGCGAGGGCAAGGTGCCGAGTGCGCATCGCGCGTCCATCCCGCTTGGAGTGAGCAAAATCGGGCGAGCCAGGCGAACCAGGCAAACCACGAAAGCAACCTGAGCCAAGAGCAATCTGAACCAAGAGCAAAACGCGTGCGGCGAGCGACGGGGCCAATACGATGACATATTTCATTCTGCAAACTGTTCTGTTGTTGTTGATCGCTTTCGTCTTTGGAGCATCCATCGGCTGCATGGTGCGTTCGTTTTTTCTTGAGCGCTCGCGCCATGGCGGCCGGAGTGACCAGAGCGGCCAAAGCGCTGAGGGTGTAACCAGATCAGCTTCGCCAGACGAAAGTGCGTCTGCGGCAGTCTCCCAAGCCTCGATCACGCCCGAAACCAATGAGGCCATGGCAGCCGGCGCTGCGGTGACAGTCGGTGTGGCCGGTGCTGCAACCGCCGCCGACATTGCCCGCGACGATACCGAGGACAAGACCGTTGAGGGGCCGCCCACCGAAGGCGCGTCGCAGCCCGAAGAACCGCACTTGGAAGAGGCTGCCGGACAAGAGGAGACTACCGAATCAAAAGAGGCTGCCCGAGAAGAAGAGACTGCCGGACAATTGGGCAGCGACGAGCGCAGCCCGGACACCTCGGTCGCCCATGCAGCAGCGGCGATGGCAACCGCGGCCGCTGCGGCAGCGGCAACCACCGTCTCCGGCGCCACCGACGAAGCGCCCAGCGAGGCGGGCGAGAGCACTGAGGCGATAGTGGAAGAGGCGATCGCGGAAGAGGCGAAAGACACCGTTGCGTCTGCGGGCGGGCCTACCGACGCCGCGGCCGCGAGCGCAGAAGGCGCCGAGGCGGCCGACCCGGCCGTCGCGACTGAAGGGGCGGAAGGGACAACAGAAGGGATTGCCGACGAAGCGGGCTCGGCAAGTGAGCCGGTGGACGAGGCTCAAGAGGCTCCGGAAGCGGGAGATACCTTGGCTGCAGAAGCGGCAAGAGCAGCGGCAGCCGCCGCAGCCGCCGCGAGCCAGATGGCAGAGGCGCCGGCAGCTGCGCCGGCAGAGCCCACAGAGCCGCCAGAGCCCACAGAGCCGGCAGAGCCGGCAGAGCCGGCGCAAGAGCCAGCCACGGCGGGGGGACCCGAAGTCGCCGGTGGAACTAAGCCTTCCGGCACACCCGAGGCGGCAGCCCCGGCCCCTGCAGGCGCCCCGAGCGAGTCCCCAAGCGGAGCGGCGCCCGAGACTGCCCCGGAACCGGAGAGGTCTGCTGAGGGTAAGGTGACGGTCGACGGTGAGGCCGCCGAGGGGGGCGGGCTCGCGGCCACCGCAGCGAGTGCGGCGGCAGCAGCCGCGGCCGCCGCCGCGGCCAGAGCTGCAGCAGATGTGACCCCAGAGGCGGCTCAGGAGGCAGCGCAGGACGAGGCCCTGCAAGAGCCAGAGGTGCGGGAGGAGGCTCAGGAGCGAGAGGCGCGAGAGCCGGAAGCTGAGACCAGGGACGAGAAGGCCGTAGAAGCCGTTGGCGAAGAAGCGCAGCCCGAAGCGGCTCAGTCCCAGGAGCAACAGCCCGTGCCTGCGCCTGCGGCCCCCAGCCCGGAAGACACCAGCGCCGAGCCTGCGGCGCCAGCGGCCGAAGCGTTGGCGCCAGCCCCCGCCGGCGAAGGTAGCGACGCATCGGCGGCCGCAACCGCTGCAGCCAGCGCAGCCGCAGTGGCAACCGGGGCCTCCGCAGCAATGGCAACTGGGGCCACTGCTGCAAGCGCGGCCGACGCGCCCGCCGATGACCTCACGCGCATTCGCGGCATCGACGCGCATCTCGCCTCAAAACTGGCCGCGCTTGGAATCACGAGCTATCAGCAGATCGCCAGCTGGACGAGCGAGGATGTGGCGCGTGTCGGACAGGAGATTGGCGACCGGGCTCGCATCTCGCGCGAGGCATGGATTGAGCAGGCGGCGGTTCTGGCGGCGCGTGGCGAAACGCTCTATGCGCGCCATCACGGCTCAGGCGGCCCTGGGCCGAGCTCCCAATCGCGCCCCGCGCAGCCGGCACCAGTCGCCAGAGAGACCGAAGCCACAGGTGGGCCCGCGAGCAACGGCGACACCGGTGGTGCTGGCGGCTCTCCGGCCGCAGAGGCGGCCGCACCGCAGCCGACCGGCTCCGTACAAAGCGCCGCGATAGCCGGCGCGCAAGCACGGGGCATTGGTGCCGAAGGGTTGCGCTCGGTGCGTTCCGAGGCCCTTGTTGGGGATCGTGTCGGGGATCGCATCGGCGATCGTGAGCCGCGGGTGGCCAGGGGCGGCCGTCTGTTGCGCACGGCCGAGCCCGATGACCTCAAGCGCATCCGGGGCATTGGCGTTGTCCTCGAGAAGAAGCTCAACGCCTTGGGGATCACGAACTACGCACAAATCGCCGCCTGGACAGAGGCCGAGGTCGCAGACTTCGGCCGTCGGCTCGATATCGGCGATCAGATCGCGCGGGAAAAATGGGTCGAGCAGGCGCAAATTCTGGCGAGCAGCAGCGAAACCGACTTCTCGCGCCGCTTCGACCGGGGCGATTTCTCGAACGGCAATGATCGCGGCTAGCATTCCGTCCGCCTGACGGAGGACCCAGGCAGAAGGCCGGCCTCGATCAAGACAAGGGACTTTGCGCGGCAGATGGCGCAAGGCCGCCCGTGCTTGCGGGTGTCCGATGGGCGGCCATCCGCTGGGCGGGCGTCCCGCAGCCGGCCCAGTGTTTGCCGCGCCCTGCCGGAGGGTGGGAAAAGGGGGCCATGTTTGCGACCGTCCTCATCGCCAATCGCGGCGAGATCGCCTGCCGCATCATCCGCACGGCGCGCGCGCTTGGCCTGCGCACAATTGCGGTCGCTTCCGAGGCCGATCGCGCATCCCGCCACGTCGCGCTTGCCGACGAGGTCGCGCTCATCGGCCCGCCCGCCCCGGCCGAGAGCTATCTCAACGGAGAGCGGATCATCGCGGCCGCCAAGAGGCACGGGGCCGAGGCCATTCACCCCGGCTATGGCTTTCTGGCGGAGAATGCAGAGTTCGCGGAGGCGGTGGCCGCGGCGGGCCTCGTTTTCATCGGCCCGCGGCCCGAGACCATTCGCACCATGGGCGAGAAGAGCACTGCCAAGGCGATTGCCGAGGCGGCCGGGATTCCGGTGTTGCCGGGCCGGCTGCTCGAGCCCGCAAAAGAGGGCTCCGGGGCGGCATCCGAGGCGGCGCATAAAGCCGCACAAGAAGCCGCACAAGAAGCCGCGTGTGAAGCCGCGCTTGAGACTGCGCATGAGGCCGCGCGCGCAATCGGCTTTCCCCTGATGGTGAAGGCCGTCGCCGGGGGCGGCGGGCGCGGCATGCGCCTCGTCAAGAGCGAGGACGAGCTCACCGAGGCGCTTCCAAGCGCCGCCCGCGAGGCGAAAGCGGCCTTTGGCGACGCCCGACTTTTCCTCGAGCGCTTTGTCGCGCGCGCCCGCCATATCGAGGTGCAGGTGATGGGCGACCGCCAAGGCAATGTCGTCCATCTTTTTGAGCGTGACTGCTCGCTCCAGCGTCGACATCAGAAGGTCGTCGAGGAGGCGCCGGCGCCGGGCCTCTCAGAATCGCTTCGCAGCGAGATTTGCGCTGCGGCCGTGGCGCTTGCCAAGCATGTCGGCTATGAGGGCGCAGGGACGGTTGAGTTCCTGCTCGAGACGGCCGAGACCGGGGCGAAGGGGGAGGCGGAGGCGGAGGGCCAGGGCGACGACGATCTGAGCCGGCGCCGCGACCGGAGGGGCGCAGAAATGCCCGCCCCCCCTTTCCATTTTCTCGAGATGAACACGCGCCTACAGGTCGAGCATCCGGTAACGGAAATGATCACCGGGCTCGACATTGTCGAATGGCAATTCCGCATCGCCGCGGGCGAGTCGTTGCCCCGCTCGCAAGAGGAGATCCGCCGCCGCGGCCATGCCATCGAGGTGCGGCTGCTGGCCGAGGATCCGGCGCGCGGCTTTGCGCCCTCGAGCGGGCGGCTGCATGAGCTGGAGCTGCCCGAGGGCGAGGGCCTCCGCATCGATGGCGGCTTTGCTACGGGCGATGTCATCTCGCCCCACTACGATTCGCTCATTGCCAAGATCATCGCCCACGGCCCCAGCCGGCGCGCCGCTCGCGAGCGGCTGGCGGCGGCCCTGGCGCGCATGCGCGTTCTGGGGCCGCAGTGCAACGTCGCCTTCCTTGCTCGGCTCCTCGAAGAGCCGCGCTTTGTTGCCGGCAAGCCGTACATCGGCCTCATTGCCGAAAGGCTCGAGGCGCTCACCGCACGCGCCGTCCCGCCCATGGCAGTCGCGGCCGGTGTGGCGGCACTCATTCGCCAGGAGCAGCAGCAATGGGGCACTGCACCGAACCCGGGCGCGGACGCGGGCGCAGAGGCGAGCGAAGCC
>WGBL01000006.1 GCA_015494375.1 Hyphomicrobiales bacterium
ATGCCTCTGAGAGGTTCGGGGCTATGGCTCCCCGACAATCCCGCGGGAATAGGGCGGTGCAAGATGGCACCCATTGCGGCCGCGGGATTTCGAGGACGACAACGCCCCGCCCAAGATGCGCGAGATGCGCACTCTACTCGGCCACTTCCTTGGCTTTTTCCTTGGCCTTTTCCATGAGCTCTTTGCCCTTCTCTTTGGCCTGCTCCGCCATCTCGCCGGCCTTTTCCATCAGCTCCTTGCCCTTTTCCTTGGCGCTTTCAAGGGCGGGGCCGGCCTTCTCGCGGGCCTTTTCGGAGAGCTCGATCATCTTCTCGACGCTCTTGGCCGAGAGCTCTTTGGTCTTCTTCCAAATCCGCTTGAAGAAACCCACCTTGGGCTGAAGCTCGTCGGCGGGGATGGCGCGAATGGTGCGTATGAGGTCCTCGTGATCCTTGCGTGCCGTTGCGTCCTCAATCCGGGCGCTCTTTCCGGTAAAGAGCACAATCGGCGTGCAGGCGGTGATCACCTTTGGTGAGGTGCTGAGCCACTTGGGATTGGCGATCTCTGTTTCCTGGGCGAAATAGATTTTCTCGCCTCCCACCTCCTGGCGCAGGATCGCCCGTGAGAGCACCGGAATGGCGTGGCCGCCCAGCTTTTCGATGAGCTTAAAACGGGCATTCTCGGGATCGGGAAACTGCACAAACAGGGTTACGGCATCATTGGCCGAGAGCGCGGCCTCGATCGCCTCGTCGGTGCTGGCCGCGTAGCGCACACTGGTTGCGCGGCCGAGCCCATCGGGGTCCACCTGCTGAAGGAACTCGAAGGTGGCGGCACTGCCGCTCTTTTCAGGCGGCAAGATGAACCGCAGCCCGTCGGCCAGCGCCGAGACCTCGCCGAGCGTCTTGATCTCGGGGTTCTTGGTGATCATGAACAGGCACTCGCGCCCGAGGTCGGTGCGAATGGTCTCGAACAGGCCCTCGTCGCCGAGGATGGTGTTTTCGAGGGCATAAACATCGAGTTGGGAGAAGCCGATCTGGGTCGGGTCGGCCACCACGCGCTGCAGGTTCTCACGCGAGCCTTGTGATGTCACACATTCATAGTCGAAGGCCGACTGCTTGAGTGCAGCCTGCAGCTCGGGACAGAAGCGGCCGAAATAGGCCCCGGTGCGACCACCGGTGTTGATCTGATTGGCGCTGGCCACGGCCGTGGCCGCAAATACCAGCAACGCCGCGAGACCTGCGATCAGGTACGACTGGAACTTTTTCAAGACTTCCCTCCTTTTGCGGTGTCGGACCTCAATTGGAGCTCAATTGGGGACAATTTCATGCTTTGCCAAGTTCATGCTTTGCCAAGCCCGTTGCAAATGATGACAGCGACACAAAATGCATCCTGTCCATCCTGTCCCATGCACCCTGTCCCCAATCCCCAATGAATGTGACTGCGCGACTTTCGTCCTTGCCGCCGCGTCCAATATCCGTGTGCTCTTGTTCGTGTGCTCCGCACGCGTCCATTGTCCTTGCGGCCTCAGCCGACCTCCGCCAGCAGCGACAGTTGCTTGGGATTGGGCGAGCCCAGCTGGTCGGTGAGATTGGTCGGATAGTCGCCCGTAAAACAATGATCCGTGAATTGTGGCGTATTGCTGTCGCGCTCCTCGTGCCCCATGGCCCGATACATGCCGTCAACCGAGAGAAAGGCAAGGCTGCTCGCACCGATCAGATCGCGCATCTCGTCGAGATCATGCTTAGCGGCAAGCAGCGTCTCGCGATCCGGGGTGTCGATGCCATAGAAGTCGGGATAGCGTATGGGCGGGCTTGCGATCCGCATATGGACCTCGCGGGCGCCCGCCTCATACATCATGGAGACGATCTTTTTCGAGGTGGTTCCACGCACGACACTGTCATCGATCAACACAATGCGACGGTCTCGAATGGCCCCGGCGTTGGCCGAATGCTTGAGCTTGACGCCCAATTGGCGCACCCGCTGCTCGGGCTCGATAAATGTGCGCCCGACGTAGTGGTTGCGAATGATGCCGAGCTCGAACGGCAAACCGGCGGCCTGGGCAAAACCGATCGCCGCAGGAACGCCCGAATCGGGAACCGGCACCACCACATCGGCCGCAACCGGCGCCTCGTGCGCAAGCTCGGCCCCCATCCGTTTGCGGACATCATAGACGCTCCGGCCGCCGACAATAGAGTCTGGGCGGGCAAAATAGATATACTCGAAGATGCAAGGCCGGGCGGGCCGACGCGGGAAGGGGCGGTGGGAATCGATTCCATGTTCGGTGATGGCCACCACCTCGCCGTTTTCCACCTCACGCACGAACTTGGCGCCGACGATGTCGAGCGCGCACGTCTCAGAGGCGAGAACCCATGCCTCGCCGAGCCGGCCGAGGACGAGCGGGCGAATGCCGACGGGATCGCGGGCGCCGATCAGCATGTTGTTGGTGAGCGCGACCAGCGCATAGGCTCCCTCGATTTGCAGGAGTGCGTCGATAAAGCGCTGTATGGTCGAGGGTTTGCGCGAGCGCGAGAGCAAATGCAGGATGACCTCGGTGTCGGTTGTCGACTGACAGATGGCCCCTTGATGGATGAGCCTGTCGCGAAGGGCCAGCGCGTTGGTGAGGTTGCCGTTGTGGCAGACGGCGAAACCGCCGGTGTCGAGATCGGCAAAGAGCGGCTGGACATTGCGCAGCACCGTCTCGCCCGTTGTCGAGTAGCGAACATGGCCGATGGCTGCGTTGCCCCTGAGGCGCTCGATGACGGCGCGCTTGCCGAAGTTGTCACCGACAAGGCCGAGCCGGCGCTCGGAGGTGAACTTCTCGCCGTCGAATGAGACGATGCCGCAGGCCTCCTGGCCACGATGCTGGAGGGCGTGCAGCCCAAGCGCCGTCAGCGCCGCGGCGTCGTTGTGGCCGAAAACGCCAAAGACGCCACACTCCTCGTTGAGGCGATCATCGAGGAGATCGCCGAGACGATCCTCGCGCCGAGCGCCATAATCATGGCGGCCATGGCAATGGCCACCCTCGCAAAGTTGATTGCTTGGAAAGGCCCCGCGATCGCCCGCAACAGCTGCTGTTTCGCTCATGGGCGTCCTCTCCTTGTGGCTTAGGTGCTTGATCCACTTGCCCCATGTGTTGCTGGCCAATGTGTCGCCGGCCAATGCGTCGCCAGCAAATGCCTCGCCAGATGTGCCCGCCGGTGGCCGAAAGCGCCCCACGCTTGCGCCGACACGTGGCGCCACTCTGACATGTGGCGCCGCTCTGACACGTGAGACGTCAACCCGTACCCATGACACGTCAACCCGTGCGTGTGTCGCGGGGCCACCCAAAAGGCGCCCGGCCCTCTTCGGTCCCCTCGCTGTTGCCCTCGCCACTGCCCGGAAACGAGAAATCTTCCGGCACCAGGCTCATGAGCATCGAACTCAGTGTCTCACCCGTCGAGCGCAGATAGGGCAGGGATTGCGCATTTCGCACCCAGTCGGGCTGCTGCTCCTTGTCGGGTGAGAGAAAATCGAAAAAGAGAAACGCAATGACGACGATGAGAAAGCCTCGCACCAGGCCGAATAGGAAGCCGAGGGTGCGGTCGATGGGGCCGATGTGACTGTCGAGCACCCGGTCGGCGATAAAGACCGTAATGAAATGAACGATGATGAGCACAAGCAAGAAGACGGCGGCCGCAAGCACCGCCAGCGCCAGTGTCGTCGATTGGAAGAACTGATCGGCCAGCTGCTGGGCGAAAGCCCGCTGCGTCTTGAAGACATAAAAGGCCGCGACCGCTGCGGCCAGCCATGATGCAATCGAGAGTATCTCGCGGGTGAAGCCGCGATACATTGCCAGGAGGCCCGAGATGAGCGAAAGGGCGATCACGCCCAGATCGAGAACGTTGAGCGGGCCAAGCATGCTCCTCATCCTTTGCGATTCGATTGCAATTCTACCATGAAAGCGGCTCCTTGCGTCTTTGCTCAGCGTGAGCACCCTCAACGATCCGTTGCCGCCACCAGCCCCCTCACCAGTTCATCGAGCCGCTTGAGGGGCGTGAGCGCAAGCTTCGACGATTTCGCCTCGCGTTGTGCGCCGGCCGGTATGACGGCTGCTTTAAAACCAAGTTTTTCGGCTTCTTTCAATCGAATTGTCGTATGACCACACGGCCGCACCGAGCCCGAAAGACTGATTTCGCCAAAATGAACGACAAGTGGCGCAAGTGCCACGCCCGAGAGCGACGAGACAAGCGCCGCCGCAGCGGCGAGGTCGGCCGCCGGCTCGCTTATGCGCAGCCCGCCCGCAACATTGAGATAGACATCGTGGTGGGCGAAATCGAGCCCGCAACGGGATTCGAGGACCGCAAGTGTCATGGCCAGCCGGCTTGCCTCCCATCCGACAACCGCCCGTCGCGGTGTGCCGAGGCCTGAGGGCGCAACAAGGGCCTGGAACTCGACGAGGAGCGGTCTCGTGCCCTCGACGCCGGCGAAAACCGCCGAGCCGGGAGGCGTGGCGTCGCGTTCGCGCTCGCCGAGGAAAAGCGCCGAAGGGTTCTCGACCTCGACAAGGCCCTGGCGCGCCATCTCGAAGACGCCGATCTCGTCGGTGGGGCCGAAGCGGTTCTTGATGGCGCGCAGGATGCGAAAGGGGCGGCCGCGGTCGCCTTCGAAATAGAGCACCGTGTCGACCATGTGCTCGATCACCTTGGGTCCCGCGATCTGGCCCTCCTTGGTGACATGGCCGACGATGATAAGGGCCGCCCCCGAGGCCTTGGCGTGCTGGACGAGCAATTGCGTGCTCATGCGCACCTGTGAGACGGTGCCCGGCGCCGCCTCGAGCCCTTCGGCCCAAAGTGTTTGAACCGAATCGATCACCACCAGATCGGCCCGCGGGGCGGCCGCGAGGGTCGCCAGGATGTTGGCGAGGTTGGTCTCGGCGGCAAGGTGAACCGGCGCCTCGCTGAGCCCGAGCCGCGCGGCGCGCAAGCGCACCTGGGCGGTCGCCTCCTCGCCGGTGAAGTAGTAGGCGGCGCCGCCCCGGGCCCCGATGGCTGCGGCAGCCTGCAGCAAGAGCGTCGATTTGCCGATTCCCGGCTCACCGCCGATGAGGATGGCCGAGCCCGGCACCAGGCCGCCACCCGTCACCCGATCGAGCTCGCCAATGCCGGTGGTGCGGCGGCGAACCGGCTCGCCGCCGCCCGAGAGTGTCTCGAGCGCGAGCGCACGCCCGCCGCCACTCTTTGCCCGCGGCATGCCGGGCTGGTGGTGGGCGCGCGGCGCGGCCTCCTCGGCAAGCGTGTTCCAACCGCCGCACTCGGGGCAGCGGCCCGCCCAGCGCGGCTGGCTCGCGCCACAGGCCTGGCAGACGAAGGCGTGGGGTTTGGCCATGGGCCCTGGCCCTCCTTGGCGATTGTGGTCGTGTCTTGGCGGGCACCTTGGCTCTGAGGGCGGCGTCACGCGGCGGGCGCGAGCGATCCACACGTCTGCCGAGCGGCCCGGTCGACCGCCCGCCACTTGCCATACTGCGAGGCCACTCCTAGGTCAGCCCATGGTGAGGCACCGGACGCCTCCAAAGTCAACCAACGCCAGGGCGCCGCGCGCGTCCAAAGTCAGCCAATGGTGACGCGCCGAGCGCGGGGCCCTGGCGTTGGTTGACTTTGGAGGCGTCCGGTGCCTCACCATGGGCTGACCTAGGAG
>WGBL01000007.1 GCA_015494375.1 Hyphomicrobiales bacterium
CCCCCGAACCGCAGCGCCCGACCTCCCAAACCGGGTTCATCCCACGCGCTGATCGCAACACCACGTTTTGGGGGTTTGCGAGACGATCTTCTGCGCAGAGCCGCCACCGAGGTGTGCGACAGCTCTTGCTGCCTCATGTGGCGAGGCACGAGGGCGGGTTCAAGGCCGCCTGCGCCCTGTGGCCTGCTCATCGCAGCTTGAGATCGAGCCGGCCGATGTGGAGATTATAGGTGACGGTGTTGCCTGCGGCCGTGAACCAGACGCGCCTGGCGTTGCCGTCTCGGGCGATGAGGGCGCCGATATAGCCGCCCGGAAACTTGCCAGCGAGCGCCCAGGGGCCCCACGGGTTGGGGGCCTCGAAAAGATAGCCCGCTTCCGCTGGTCCGCTCCTATTGGGCCAGCCGATTTCCTCGGCCGGCGCAAAGCCGGAAAATCCCGAAAAAAAGAGATAGCGCCCAAGACCGCGATGATAGAGCGCCGAGCCTTGGATCATGGTGGCGAGGCCTTCGAGGGGCTTGGCGTCCTTTTCGCTCGCCGCCCAGCGGGGGCGTCCGTCGTCATCGAGGCCGGCGAAATAGCGCCAGGCGCTGTAGTCGGCCATCCGCCTGAGCGGCGCGCGGGCAAGCCAGACCCGCTGGAGCCTCATGTCGTCGACGTCGATCTCGTTGGCGACGCCAAAACCATAGACCCAGCGCCGGTTCTTGCGGCGATCCTGCAAGAGCGCCATGACGCGGAAATTGCTCTCCTCCCCCCAGGGTGAGCCGGCGATCTCCTGCCAGCTGCGGCCGAAATCATGCGAGCGGATGAAAAAGCCGCGCCGCGGCCGCGCCGAGGGCTCGTGGAGATGCATATAGAGCGTGCGGCCGACAAAGAGCAGGCTCGATGGCTTCACATCGCGCCCGTCCTTCTCACGGCCCGTGGGCAGATGGCGGGCAATGAGGCATTCATCGCGCCCCGGGCAGCGGCGAAGGTTGGGCAATGTGCCTTCGAGCGCAATGAGCCCCGCGCGCGTGTAGGGGCAGAGGGGGTAACGTTTGCCGGGGGCGCAATCGTTGACGCCGCAAAAGTCCTCGTTTTTTTCTCCATAGGCCTCGCGCACTGTCATGCGGGGGATGGGCGTGCCCTTGGGCGGCGGCCACCAGTCGAGCCCCTCGACGGGCAGGCAGGCGGAAAGCCCCGAGCCGTCGCCGAATGCGAGATAGAGCTTGCCGCGCGGGCCCACCGCCGAGGGCCAAAGGTCGCCGAGATAGGGGATTGAATGAAAACCGCCAAACCGCACGGCCTTGATGCGGCAGCGCTCATCACACATCGTCAGCTTGGCGGCCTTGCCCGCGCTCTCGCCCTCGTCACAAGCCCCAAGCGCGCCGGCAATGAGAGCGATGAGCATGACTGAAGGCGCAAGGCGCGAGCGGGCCCGAGCCCCAAGCGCCGAGAAATCAAGACCCCATGGATGGCCTCTCCTGTGACGGAGGAAGCGCATGCCGGATCGATCCGCTGGCGTTGATCGCAAGTGTTGTCTTGGAGATTGCATAGTCTCAAAGGCAAGCATTCTTCGTTTGCGAGCAATGATCTTCCGCTCCTCCCCTCAAGCGGAACTGAGATGAGAGCTCAGCGCCGCCTGGCATATTTTCAGCGCCGCCTCGCATAATAGATGTCGATGGTGCCCCCTTTCCCCTTCCAGGTCACCTGCGAAAAGATGAGCTCGCGGCCATCGGCCGTCATCGACAGCTCGGCCACCGGCAGCGGCCCATCGACAAAGAGCTCAGGCGGGCTCCACCTGTCGCGGCCAAGGCGTCGGGTGCGATAGATCTTGAGGATCCCGCCCTTGCGGTCTGAGGAGAAATAGAGCGTCTTGCAATCATCTGTAAGAAAGGCCTGAGCGTCGGCGACCGTTCGCCAATTGCGGGCGTTGATGGGATGGGGTGCGCGCTGCACCGGCCCCTTGAACCCGCTCGCCTTGGCCCGCGCCATGATGCACAGGTTCTGGTCGCCCGGGCAGTCGAACCAGAGCTCGTCAAGGGCCGCGCAATAGTGTGGATTGGATTCGTCGGCGCCGGTGCCGAAATCGAGGCGTTTACCGTTGCGATAGACGGTGACGGGCACACCTTTGCCCCTGACGAACGATTCCTTCGTAGAATTGTAGTAGAGCGCGCCCGAGATCGCGAGATAGGGCGCGGTATCGGCCGTTGGGTAGGTCTTGTTGCGCGAGATCGGGTGCACCGTCTTTTTTTCGAAGGGGCGCGGCGAGACATAAATCTTGCCATCGAGCCCTTTGGCAATCGCCTCTTGGGGGTGGCTTATGACGTATTCGGTGAGCTTGTCGGCAACGCCCGGTGCAATGAGGTCGGGCCAGGGGTGGTAGAAGAAGAGAATGCGGCTGCCATCGCGCGTGATATAGGGCGAGTCCTCCCAACCACCGTCGTTGAAGCGAAGCTTGATGGGCTGCGACCAGCCGGGCTCGAGAATGCGCGCGGGGCCGGGCTCGCCCCTGGGCCATATGGTGCGCGCGGCCGGTGGCGGGAGCGGCTCGGTTGCGGGCGGTGAGAGCGGCGCTCCGGCAATCTCGCGCATATCCGGGCTCATCGGCGCGTTGTCATAGGCGCTGAGCGCTAAGCTCAGTGCCAACGGAAGGAGCAGTGGTGGTAACGGCAAGAGCGGGTTGAGTGGCTCGCGCCAACGTCGCCGCACATTCATGGGTTGGCCCAATCGTTCGCAATGCCTTCCCTTCGGCATTGGCGGAAGATCTGAGAAAACAGTGGCGAAATAAGGGCTTGCGTCGCACGCATCGATGTGCCTTGGGGCTCGGGCAGGGCGTGCGGTTGGTGTTCCCGGAAACTGGCCGGCGGTAGGGGTGCATCGCCTACGACAACTCGTACGCCTTAGAACGCTTCCGTTGGGCTCGCAATCGTCGCAGCATGTCGCATTGGCGGATGGCATTAGGGGAGCTCCTTTCCGTCAGCCTCAACAACGCATCAGCGCGCACCCTTTCCCGGGCTGCGTCACAAGGTTTGATGCGAAACCGTTCCAATGCGGAGCGCGTTACCGTCGCCGCGCCAAGCCGAGCCAAAGGTTGAGTAAAGCGCCAATCTGGGCTAGGGCCAGGTCTCATCAAGTCTCATGACAAAGGTATGGCACACGGCGCCAGGCGCGGGGAGCGGGTCGGGCGAGCTGGAGCCAAGGGGTGAGCGCAACAAAGGGGTGAGCGCAGATGTCCGAGAGCAGGGCGACGGCGGCTGAGGCTGCCGAGCAGTCTCAGAAAGAGGCACAAGCACAGCCACAATCGCAATCACAGCCGCAATCTGAAACCCAATCACAAACGAATGCGTTTTTCGGCCGGTCGCTGGCCGAGAGCGACCCAGAGATTGCTGCGGCAATCACCAAGGAATTGGGCCGCCAGCAGAACGAGATCGAGCTCATTGCCTCGGAGAATATCGTCTCGCGGGCGGTGCTCGAGGCGGCAGGCAGCGTGCTCACTAACAAATACGCCGAGGGCTATCCCGGCCGGCGCTATTATGGCGGCTGCCAGTTTGTCGACATCGCCGAGAGTCTGGCCATTGAGCGCGCCAAAGCGCTTTTCGGTTGCGAATTCGCCAACGTCCAGCCCCACTCGGGCTCGCAGGCCAACCAGGGCGTTCTGCTGGCGCTCGCAAAGCCCGGCGACACCATACTTGGGATGAGCCTCGATGCCGGCGGCCATCTCACCCATGGCGCGCGGCCCAATCTCTCGGGCAAGTGGTTCAATGCCGTCCAATATGGCGTGCGCAAGGACGACCACCACATCGACTACGACCAGGTGGCCGAGCTTGCGCGCAGCCACCGCCCGCAAATCATCATCGCCGGCGGCTCGGCCTACCCGCGCCAGATCGACTTTGCCCGCTTTCGCGCCATTGCCGACGAGGTGGGGGCGATCTTCATGGTGGACATGGCGCACTTTGCGGGCCTTGTCGCCGCGGGGCTCCATCCGAGCCCCTTCCCCCATGCCCATGTCGCCACCACGACGACCCACAAGACGTTGCGCGGCCCGCGCGGCGGCATGATCCTCACAAACGATGCAGAGATCGCCAAAAAGATCAATTCGGCCATCTTTCCGGGCCTTCAGGGCGGGCCGCTCATGCACATCATTGCCGCCAAGGCCGTCGCCTTCGGCGAGGCGCTGCGCCCCGAGTTCAAGGCCTATGCCCAGGCCGTCATCGACAACGCGCGCGCCATGGGCGAGGTCTTGGTCGAGGCCGGCTTCGATCTCGTCTCGGGCGGCACCGACACCCATCTGCTGCTTGTCGATTTGCGCCCCAAGGGGCTGACGGGCAAGGCGGCCGAGGCGGCGCTCGGGCGCGCTCACATCACCTGCAACAAGAACGGCGTGCCGTTCGACCCCGAAAAGCCGACCATCACCTCGGGCATTCGCTTGGGCTCGCCCGCGGGCACCACGCGCGGCTTCGGCGTCGCCGAGTTCCGCCGCGTGGGCGAGATGATTGTCGAGGTGCTCGAGGGACTGGCCAAGGACGGCGAGGACGGCAACGGCGCCTGCGAGGCGCGCATCAAGGAGGAGGTGTTGGCGCTTTGTGCGCGCTTTCCGATCTATCGCGGCGAGGACGCGGCTCCATGACGGCCCACGACGGCCCATGAGGCGTGGGCAAAAGCACAAGGGGATCATCGCAGCTCTCAAGGCGCAGCCGACGGCCCACGACGGCCCGTGCGGCATGGGCAAAGCTCTTTGCCTGTTCAGCGAGGCGTCACGCCCGCGGAGCTGGGAGTCCAAGTCGGCGGTTCAATGCCACATACCGCAGCATTACTTTCTTCGACATCAAAGCGTTCTTGGCGAAGCAATTGTGGCAATGCAGTAATGGATTCCTGCCTTCGCGGGAATGACGGATGGTGGGTGGGAATGACGTCATAGCGAGTTCGCGCCCGCGCGAGCCAAAGTCCGGTGGTGGAACCGGACGGCAGTGGGCCACGACCCGGCGATCCAGGGCCAAGAGCCGCAGCGGTCATTGTCTGTGGCCCTGGATGCCCGGGTCTGCTTCCCCGGTCAAGCCCGAGGATGGGCATGACCAAGGGGAGGGGTGCGGGCACGGGGGGCGAGGCGGGCGAGTGGCGCTCAGGCCGCGCAACTGAGGTAATGACAAGCCTGTCATCTGACACCTGACCACCTGACACCTGAATCTGGCACCCGAATCTCGCCTCTGCGCAATGGTCATTTGCCGTCGCGAATGGGCGTTTTCATGTACGAGACGCCGTTGTCCTCGGGCGGCGGCATCTGCCCGGCGCGAATGTTCACCTGAAGCGAAGGATAAAGGAGGAGCGGGGTCGCAAGCTCCTTGTCGCGGCTCTCACGCAGGCGGACGAATTCGTCCTCGTTGAGACCCGCCACCATCACGTTCTTTTTCTCCTCCGCCACGGTGGTCATGTAAAGGTGCTCGGTCCGCCCCTCCTTCGGCAAGTAGTCGTGGCACAGATAGAGCCGCGTCTCGTCAGGCAGCGCGAGTATCTTCTGGATGGAGCGATAGAGCGCACGCGCATCACCGCCGGGGAAGTCGGCACGTGCCGTGCCATAATCGGGGCTGAACAGCGTGTCGCCGATAAAGGCCGCATCACCGATGATATAGGTCACATCCATTGCCGTGTGTCCCGGCGTGAACATGACGCGCCCTTCGAGCCCGCCAATGCGAAACGTCTCGCCATCCTCGAACAGGTGATCGAAAATGCTGGGATCGGGGGCGAACTCGGGCTTGTAGTTGAAAATGCTTGTCCAGGTCTTCTGGACCTCGCTCACGCGCTTGCCGACCGCAATCTTGCCGCCGCCAAGCCTCTCCCTCATATAGGGCGCAGCCGTCAGGTGATCGGCATGGACGTGGGTCTCGAGCAACCATTCGATCTCGAGCCCTTCCTTTTTCACGTACTCGAGCACCCGGTCGGCGCTTTCGGTGAACTTGCGCCCTGAAGCGATGTCATAGTCGAGGACGGGATCGACAATTGCGGCGATATTGGAATCGGGGTCCCGCACCACATGGGTGACGGTCTTGGTGCGGTCATCGAAAAACGAAGTCACAACGGGTGAGGTCATCTTGCCCTCCTTATTTCCAGTCTCGATTGGCACGCGCGCATCGGTTGGAACTTTAGGGGTCCCGCTTGACCATTGTCTAGCATCTCGACGGGCCCCAGCAGGCGCGAAAAGACGACGCCCGGCACAATGTCGCATATCGTCGTCAACTATCTTCGGCACTGCCAAGGCACGCCCGCGCCAGTCCACGGTCGGAGTTATCAGGCTGCGGTCAGCGTGCACGCCGCCTCGATTGAGCCGATGGCGCCGTGCTGCAGCGCGCGATGCCCTGCTTGCATTCAAATATTCGAATATGTATATAGTCGCATCGACAGCCGTGGCAAGCCGTGCCGCTATTGCCAGGGCATTGCGGCTTGTGGGCGTCTCCGGCGCTCCCGCCAACTATTAGAAGAGCGATGGGAAGCCCGCAGGACGGGAAGCCCGCAGGACGGGAAGCCCGCAGTAAGAGCCAGTCTGAAAGTAAGAACGTGCTTGCCGCGCTACAATGGGGCAATTAAAGCTCAGTGGCGCTCTTGGGAAGGACGCGACGACGCACAAGCGCTTGTGAGGGTGGCTTGCGCAATCGAGAGCACGGGCCAATGCGGTTTGTGCAAATCATTTGCGGAATGGAGACCAGGCGGACACAACATGGAAAACTTTCTCCCTTTGAATGGCTTTGTCGGTGGCCTGTTGATCGGGCTGTCCGCGGCCTTTTTCTTGCTCATGTCGGGACGGATCACGGGCATCTCGGGGATCATGGAGGGCGCGCTCAAGCCCGAGGGTGAGCGGCGCGGCTGGCGCATCGCCTATCTCTTGTCCATCCCGCTCGGAGCCTGGCTAGCGGTTGCGCTTGCGCCCGGGATGGTGCCCGCAGTGCGTTTGCCAAGTGAGACGGCGCTTTTGCTCGTTGGGGGCTTCATTGCGGGCTTTGGTGCACGGATTGGCAATGGCTGCACCTCGGGGCACGGCATTTGCGGCGTTGCGCGGCTATCGAAGCGCTCGATCGTCTCGACGGTGATCTTTTTTGCGGTGGCGGCGCTCACCGTTTATGCCGTCCGCCATCTTGCGTGAGCCGCAGCTCACCAGGCCATGCAACCGAACGGCAACCAATCGCGCAGCGTGCCAAGCGAGCCAAGACGATCTGAGATCTGAGAGCTGAGAGAAGTGATCATGCAAGAGCTGAGGAATATCGTCATCGCCATCCTGGCCGGCGCCACGTTTGGCATCGGGCTCACGGTGGCCGGCATGACCAATCCTAAAAAGGTTCTCGATTTTCTCGATTTTGCAGCGATACCGACGGGCGGTTGGGATCCCACGCTCGGGGTGGTGTTCGTCACCGTGCTTGCCATCATGTTCGCGGCCTTTGCGCTCCAGCGGCGGCGCCAGGCGCCGCTCATGGCCGAGCGGTTTTATGTCCCAGGCGGTGGCGAGATCGATGCCCCGCTCGTCGTCGGCTCCATCCTGTTCGGCATCGGCTGGGGGTTGGTGGGCCTTTGTCCGGGCCCGGCCATTGCCGCCATGCCGCTTGTGGGTGATCAGTGGCTCGATCTCGTGGTGTTCCTTGTCGGGCTCTTTGCGGGTGTGGCGTTGGCGGTCGTTGTCAAGTCGGCGAAGCCGAAGGCGGCATAGCTCCGAGGATCGCAGCGTGCTGGTGTCGCATCCGGCGCGCGGTTGCGGCAAATCTTTTCCGCAGAGACGCAAGTATAGTGGTGCATGAGCCGTAGCGCCTGTTCTCCCAACTATGCGCTCCCTCGGGCCTGGCGTTTTCCTCAATTGCCGCGAGAAGAGGCCTCCCACAATGTTAAGCTTTTGGTAGGGGTACGCTCGCCAGACGGTCACGAGCGAGATTGTGGCGCATTGGCCGATACAGATGGGCGCCATATCAGGAGCCTTCCGCGCTTCCATGTACCGCATCCCGAGGCATGAGACTGTCCCCAACACATATGTGGCGCCCCTAGGCCGGGCGTTGCCTTCGCGCCAGAATCAGCGCATTTTTCTTGGCGGCTGAACAACGGACTGAGAGAACATGGGGCGGGACATGGCTGCAACAGCCCGGCAACAAGAGCAGACGGCTGCCGAGATCGGCATGGCGTCGTCGGCGGAGTGCGTCGCGCTGCGCATCCGGCGCATGAGCCGCATCATCACGCGCATCTATGACGAGGCCTTGCGGCCGCTTGGCCTGACGGCAAGCCAATTCACGCTGCTTACCATCGTCGCGCAGCGCGACGGCATCACGGCGTCGGAGATCGGCGCCGAGCTTGATATCGAGAAATCGACGCTGAGCCGCAACTTGCACCGCCTCGAGATGCTCGGGCTCGTGCAGATGGACCCGCCCGCCGGGCGCCATGGTCGTGGCCTTCATCTCACGC
>WGBL01000008.1 GCA_015494375.1 Hyphomicrobiales bacterium
GACCAATCCCGAGCGGACGATTTTTGCCATCAAACGCCTTATCGGCCGGCGTTATGACGATCCAACGGTCGAGAAGGACAAGAAGCTCGTGCCCTACAAAATCGTCAAGGCCGACAATGGCGATGCCTGGGTCGAGGTGGATGGCAAGAAGTATTCGCCTTCGCAGATTTCCGCCTTTGTTCTCCAGAAGATGAAAGAGACGGCCGAATCGTATCTCGGCAGCGAGGTCAAACAGGCGGTGATCACGGTGCCCGCCTATTTCAATGACGCCCAGCGTCAGGCCACCAAGGACGCAGGCCGGATTGCGGGGCTCGAGGTGCTGCGCATCATCAATGAGCCGACGGCGGCCGCACTCGCCTATGGGCTCGACAAGAGCGAAGGCAAGACGATTGCCGTCTACGACCTCGGCGGCGGAACGTTCGATATTTCGATCCTCGAGATCGGCGACGGCGTCTTCGAGGTCAAGTCCACCAATGGCGACACCTTCCTTGGCGGCGAGGACTTCGACATGCGCATCGTCAATTACCTCGCCGACGAGTTCAAGAAGGAGAACGGTATTGATCTGCGCGGTGACAAGATGGCGCTTCAGCGCCTCAAGGACGCCGCCGAGAAGGCCAAGAAGGAGCTCTCATCGGCGCAGCAGACGGACATCATCGAGCAGTTCATCACCATGGACCCCAACTCGCGTCTGCCGCTCCATCTCAACATGAAGCTCACGCGGGCCAAGCTCGAGAGCCTTGTCGACGATCTCGTTGAGCGCACCATCGAGCCGTGCCGTGCCGCCCTCAAGGATGCGGGGCTCGAGCCCGGCGAGATCGACGAGGTGGTGCTCGTCGGCGGCATGACACGCATGCCCAAGGTCCAGGAGACGGTGAAAAGCTTCTTCGGCAAGGAGCCCCACAAGGGCGTGAACCCGGACGAGGTGGTGGCCGTCGGTGCCGCCATTCAGGCGGGAGTGCTGCAGGGCGATGTCAAGGACGTTCTGCTGCTCGACGTCACCCCTCTCTCGCTCGGTATCGAGACCTTGGGCGGCGTGTTCACGCGGCTCATCGACCGCAACACCACGATCCCGACCAAGAAGAGCCAGGTTTTCTCGACCGCCGAGGACAACCAGAATGCGGTCACCATCCGCGTCTTCCAGGGTGAGCGCGAGATTGCGGCCGAGAACAAGCTGCTTGGCCAGTTCGATCTTGTCGGCATCCCGCCGGCGCCGCGCGGTGTGCCACAGATCGAGGTCACATTCGACATCGACGCCAACGGTATCGTGCACGTGAGCGCCAAGGACAAGGCCACCGGCAAGGAGCAGTCGATTCGCATCCAGGCCTCGGGCGGTCTCTCCGAGGAAGAGATCGAGCGCATGGTCAAGGATGCCGAGGCCCATGCCGAGGAGGACAAGAAGCGTCGCGAGGCGATCGAAATAAAGAACCAGGGCGAAGCCTTGGTCCATTCGACCGAGAAGATGCTCAAGGAGTATGGCGACAAGGTCTCCGAGAGCGACAAGAGCGCCGTCGAGGCGGCCTTGAAGGAGCTCAAGTCGGCGCTCGAGGGCGACGACACCGACGCTATGAAGTCGAAGTCCGAGGCGCTCGCCCAGGCCTCGATGAAGCTTGGCGAGGCCATGTACCAGGCCCAGGCGAGTGAGGCGCAGGCGGGCCAGGCCAAAGGCGACGGCGCGGGAGCCGGTGCCGATGGCGCAGGCGGTGATGGCGCAGCGGGCTCGGGCTCGGGCGATGATGTGGTCGACGCCGATTTCGAGGAGGTCGAGGACGAGGAAGATCGCAAAAAGTCGGCCTGAATCAGCGCATGCAACGGCGTATACCGAGGCACGTGCATGAGACGCTGGAACCCTCATCCACGCTTGCGCATTGGGCGCGCTTGCAATGGATGGGGGTTCCGCGTATCGCCAATGCGGGTCATGCCAAGCCCAGGCGACAGGGCGCCGTTGACGTTACGAGGATGGTTACGAGGATGGTGAAGGGAGTGAGCGGCCCATGCAGGGCGCCCGAAAAGGGGGCTTGAGAGGGGGCAAGAAAGGGCCTGAAATGGGATCAAAGGGATCCATGTGAGGGGCCTGAAAAGGGGGCCCCGGGCGGCCTGAGCAAGGGCGACGGGAACGGGCGAAGCGGATGGCAAAGCGCGATTACTACGAGGTGCTCGGTCTCTCACGCAACGCGACCGAGAACGAGATCAAAAGGGCGTTTCGCAAGCGCGCCAAGGAATGCCACCCCGATCGCAACAAGGGCGATCCCACGGCCGAGCAGCGGTTCAAGGAGATCAACGAGGCCTATGAGGTCTTGAAGGACCCGGAAAAGCGGGCGGCCTATGATCAGTTCGGCCACGCGGCCTTCGAAGGGGGCGGCTTTAGCAGTGGCGCTGGACATGGCTTTGGCGCGGATTTCGGCGCCTCGATGTCGGATATCTTCGATGATCTCTTCAGTGAGTTCATGGGCGGCCCGCGTCGCGGCGGCCGGCGCGGGGCGCGCGGGCGCCAGAGGGGCGACGACTTGCGCCACTCACTCGAGATTACGCTTGGTGAGGCCTATACCGGCAAGCAGGTTCAGATCCGCATCCCAACAAGTGTCACCTGCGAGACCTGTGGCGGCTCGGGTGCCAAGCCCGGCACCAGTGCGGGCGCCTGCGCAACCTGCGGCGGGCACGGCAAGGTGCGCGCGAGCCAGGGCTTTTTCACCATCGAACGGACATGCCCAAGCTGCATGGGCCGGGGTGAGGTGATCAAGGACCCGTGCGCAAGCTGCAACGGAACGGGCCGTGTGCGGCGCGAGCGGACGCTGAGTGTCAATATTCCGGCGGGCGTTGAGGACGGCACGCGCATTCGCCTTGCCGGCGAGGGCGAGGCCGGTATGCGCGGCGGGCCGCCGGGAGACCTCTACATCTTCCTCTCCATTCGCCCTCATGAGTTCTTCCAGCGCGACGGGGCCGACATCTTCTGCCGCGTACCCATCTCGATGACCGTCGCCGCGCTCGGTGGTCAGATCGAGGTGCCGACGGTCGAGGGCGGCCGTGCCCGGGTGCGCATTCCCGAAGGCACCGAGACAGGCAAGCAATTCCGCCTGCGCGGCAAGGGCATGCCGGTTTTGCGCTCGAAGGCCGTGGGCGACATGTATATTCAGGTGGAGGTCGAGACGCCCAAGAACCTCAACCGGCGCCAGAGGGAGTTGCTCAAGGAGTTCGAGAAGGTTTCCTCAGAGCGCACGAGCCCCGAGTCAGCGGGCTTTTTTGCCAAGGTCAAGGCATTCTTTGACGGCGAGGCTGGCTGACGCGCGTGTGGGCGCGGGGTCGGTGCGCGCAAGAGGGTTTGGCGGTCCCCCCAAAGCCGGCACGCGAGCGAGCACGCTGTCGCGGCATTGCGGCACGGGAGGGCGGAGCGATGCTGGAGGCGCCAGCTGTGGCGCGCAGCGGCGGCGCGTGGGGCGCCTGGCGGGGGCGCCGGAGCC
>WGBL01000009.1 GCA_015494375.1 Hyphomicrobiales bacterium
CCCCTTGACCTTGCCGCGATAGCTGCGGGTGTAGACGTAATCGCTCGCCTCGCTCATTTTTCGTCCTCCCGGGTGATTTTTCTCAAACTCGATTGCTCGATCGTTCGTTTGTCGGCCCGCCATGTCCCCGCTTCCAAGGCCGCCGCTTCCATGTCCCCGCTTTCAAGACCCTCATTTACAAGGTCTTCGCTCCCCTGGGCCCGATCCCTTGGCCTCACTCCCATGGCTACAGCCCCATGGCGCAAGTGCCGTGGCCTCAGGCCGGGCGAGGCGCCGGCGCGCAATCCGCAACGCCCATCTCGCCGAGCGTGTCCTCGATCGCCGCAAGCGCCGATTGCATCTCCGTCTTGCCGAGCCGGCCGATGCAGCCGATCCGAAAGGTCTCGGCCATCGTCAGCTTGCCCGGATAGATGACAAAGCCCTTGGCCGCGAGCCGGTCGTAGAAGTCTTCAAAAACGAATGCGGGGTCGGCCGGCTTGAGAAAGGTCACGATGATAGGTGCCTGGAATGCATCCTCGATGAGGCGCATAAAGCCGAGCCGGTCCATGCCAGCGATGAGCGTTCTACAATTCTCGGCATAGCGCCGATTGCGCCCCTCGACGCCCCCTTCGGCGGCAAGCTCGGCGAGGGCCTGGTCGAGACTGAGCAGTGTGTGAACGGGGGGCGTAAAGCGCCATTGGCCATTCCGCTCCATCGCCTGCCATTGCGCGTGGAGATCGAGCGCCAGCGAATGGGCGTTGCCCGCTGCCGCCTCAAGCGCGCGGGTGCGGGCGAGGCAAAACCCCACTCCCGGGGTCGCCTCGAGACATTTGTTGGATGAGGCGACAAGGGCATCGAAGGCGACTGTTCGGGCGTCGATCGCGAGTGCGCCGAATGTGCTCATGGCATCGACGAGCAGGCCGCGGCCATGCCGTGCGACAACCTCGGCGACTTCCTCGAGCGGGTTGAGCAGCCCCGTTGTCGTCTCGCAATGGACGATTGCGACATGGCTGATGGCGCCATCGCCATCCTCGCTCAGTAGCTGCGCGAGCCGGGCGACGTCGTTGGGCCGATCCTCGGGCCCCTCGAGCAGCACATATTCACGCCCCAGATAGCGGCAAATCTCGGCCATGCGCCGGCCATAGGCGCCGTTCACGAGGATCGCGAGCTTGCGCCCGGGCGGCACAAAGGTGCCGATCATGGCCTCGACGACAAATGTGCCGCTGCCCTGGAGTGGCACGCATGTGTGGGTCGCTTGGCCGTGGACGAGGGCGGTGAGGCGCTCGCGTATGAGGCGGTTGACCGCGATGAAACGGCCGTCACGCGAGCCGAGATCGCGCTGCATGGCCCGCTTGACGCCCGGCGATGTCGTGAGGGGGCCCGGCGTCAGCAGCCAAGGGTCGCCCGAGGGGGCCTCCGAGGCTACCCTCGGGGCTGCTCGCGAGGGCGCGCCCGATGCTGCTTCGGAACCTGTTCCCAAGGGCGCTGAAGAGGGCTTTCGTCCCTCATTTGGGGGCTCTTTTGGGTTCATGGTCGGCGGCCCTCCGAGGGTCGTGGTTTGCCCCATTCACGCGAGCCTTTAAATCGCAGGGCCGGTGGTCTATCAAATAGATAGTTTTGCGCTTTTCGATTGGTTTCATCTATGAATCATTCCCAACTCCGCGCTTTTCATGCAGTTGCGAGCGAAGGCAGTTTCAGCCGCGCGGCGGCTCGGCTCGGCCTTTCGCAACCCACCCTTTCGGCCCATATCAAGGCGCTCGAGGAGGGCTATGGCGTGCGGCTTTTCGAGCGTGGGGGACGTGGCCGCGGGCTCAGGCTGAGTGCCCTGGCCGAGGCGCTCTGCGAGGTAACCGAGCGCTATTTCGCCACCGAGGAGGAGGCCCGGCGCCTGCTCACGGACGCCAAGGGGCAGGTGCGCGGCAAGCTCCGGATCGGCGCCGATTCGCCCCATATCGTGTTGCCGCTTTTGGCGCGCTTTTCCGGCCGCTATCCGCGTGTCGAGACGGCGGTGCGCTTTGCCAACTCGGCCGCGCTTCTGGCTGATGTCCTTGCGGCGCGCATCGACATCGGCATCCTGCCGGGTGTGGCGCCCGATCGCCGCCTCTTGCGAACGGCCATCGGCAAAGAGCAGTTGGTGGCCATCGCCCCCCGCGGCCATGCCTGGTCAGGGCGCAGGCGGGTGCCGCTTTCGGCCTTTGCCGGCGAGGTGCTGGTGCGGCGTGAGCCGGGCTCGCTGACCCGGGCCCTGTTTGACCGCGCCCTTGCCGAGCGCGCCGTCGCGCCACGCGAAGTGTTCGAGATGGGCAGCCGCGAGGCGGTGAAAGAGGCAGTTGCGGCGGGGCTCGGGGTGAGCGTCATATTCGAGTCCGAGATCGGCGGTGACGGCCGGCTCACGAGCCTTGAGCTCCAGGACGCCGAGATCAAGATCGCCGAGTTCGCCATCTGCCGCGCCGAGCGTCAGAGTGAGACGGCGCTTGCCGCCTTCCTCGACATTGCCCGCGACACCGGCCCGCTCAGTTGAACCGGCCGGCGCAATTGCGCCGGCGCAGTTGAGAAAGCGTCCTTGCTTAACGTCTCTGGTTGGTGAAAGGCGCGGCGCTCCAGCGCCTCGTTACTTCCGGTTTCAGACTTCCGGTTTCAGATTTCTGGTTTCAGATTCCGGTTTCCGGCTCAGGTGCGGTCGAGGCCATGGGCGATGATCTTGCGCATGACGCTTGGCAATGCCTGAGTTGCGAGCTCGCGACGATGCACCCAGCGGCAGCGCTCCTGCTCGGCCCAGAGCGTCAATGGCGCGTCGGGCGGCACCACCGCATGATAGACGATGAGCTCCAGGCGAAAGTGCGTAAACGTGTGTGTGACGGTGCCCGGCACCAGCCACCAGTCGGCACTCACGGGCACCGTGCGCAGCGCCTCGTCGGCGCTCAGCCATTGTTCGCGCCAGGGCGTTGACGGCACCTCGAGCATGCCGGCGAGCAAGCCCTCCTCGGGGCGTTTGCGCAGGAGCACGAAGCCGTCCTCCCTGAGCGCCAGGAACGCCACACCGCGCCGCACCGGCCGCGCCCCCTTGGGGGCTCGGTTGGGAAGGGCGCCGGCAAGGCCCCGCCCATAAGCCCGGCAGTGATCCTTGAGCGGGCACATCATGCACGAAGGGCGCTGGGGCGTGCAGACCATGGCGCCCAAATCCATAAGCGCCTGGGCATGGTCGCCCGGATGCTCGGCCGGTGTCAGCGCGCGCGCCAGTTCGCGAAGCGCGCCCTTGGCCGCAGGCAAAGGGGTTTCCACACAGTGGAGCCGCGCCATCACCCGCTCAATATTGCCGTCGACGGGGGTGGCCTGCCGCCCAAAGGCAATGGCGGCAATGGCGGCCGCCGTATAGGGGCCTATGCCCGGCAGTGTCCGCAACACCGCTTCGTCGTCGGGAAAACGGCCGCCGAACTCATCGACGATCCGGCGCGCGGCGCGGTGGAGATTGTTGGCCCGCGAGTAGTAGCCAAGCCCCGCCCAGGCCGCCCGCACTGCATCGGGCTCGGCTTTGGCCAGATCGACGACCGTCGGCCAAAGCGCCAGAAAATGCTCATAGTAGGGAATGACCGCTTTCACGGTGGTCTGTTGCAACATCACCTCGGCGAGCCAGACCCGATAAGGATCGCCAAGCGCGCCCGGTGGTGCCCGCCATGGCAGGTCGCGGCGCTCGCGGCGGTACCATTCGGCCAAGCGCTCTGCGATTGCCGCGTGCTCGGGCGCTGCCATAGGCACCAGCGCCGCGGCAGCCTGTGTCTTGACGGCAACAGTTGCCACGCTCGGAGCACTCCTTCCTCGCGAATCAGTTAACGTATCGTAAGTTTGAGTGCGTGCTCGAGAAACCCCATCTCTGAGCAAGGCGGGGATAAGCGCGCTTGGTTCTGCAGTTCATGGCAGTTCATGGCGTTTGGGTCACAGGGCGCGCCTGCGCGCCCGCGGGGCCCTTTGGCGCATCCGCACCATCGTTCGGATCATCTGGCGGGGGGGTGATTTCTGCGCGATGGAGGCTTTCCGGTTCCGTTGGGATGCGGAGCTGCGAGGCACGCGAGATGGGGCGCTCGGGATGCCAGGC
>WGBL01000010.1 GCA_015494375.1 Hyphomicrobiales bacterium
CGCACCTCATCGGGGAACGTGTCCCACATGAGCCGGCTCGTCATGTCCCAGGCCGGCGCAATCAGAAGGAGCCCCACGATGCGTGCCCCCTCCTCTGGGCTCTCCTCGAGAAGTCGGCGCTGAAGCGCAAGCGCAATCCAGCCCCCCATGCTCGAGCCGATGAGAATTTGCGGGCCGCTCGTCAGCTGCTTGAAAACCTGGTAGCTGTCCTCGATCCAGTCGCCGACGACAAAATCGGCAAAATCGCCTTCGGACGCCCCATGGCCGGCGTAGTCGAAGCGCGTCAGGCGCCAGCCCTTCGCATCCGCCCAGCGCGCCAGCATCGACGCCTTGGTGCTCACCATGTCCGACTTGAGGCCTCCGAGCCAGATGACACCAGGCTTGGCAGAGCTCTCGGGGCCATCGTGCAAATAGGCGATTTGGCGCGTGCCGCCTAGCGATGTCGCGACCTCCAGGAACTGTGGCTCTCGCTCGCTCATCAGGCTAACCTTTTCCTCGCGCTCTCATGGAGACTCCCCGCGCTCTCATCGAGATGCTCTCGTCGAAATGCTCTCGTCGAGATGTCGATAGCAGCCGCTCTCGGTGGCGACAACCGTGCGCTATCAGATGGAAGGCACCATGTCCCGCTCTCTCCCGACGGTCCCAACCATCCTGCAAGTCATCCCGCGCCTCGATACGGGCGGCGCCGAGCTCGCCACGCTCGAAATCACAGAGGCTCTCGTTGCCGCCGGCGCGCGGGCGCTTGTCGTGAGCGAGGGCGGTCGCCTCGCGGGCGAGATTGCGCGGCTCGGCGGCGAGCTTATCGCGCTTCCCGTTGCCGCCAAGAACCCGCTGACGATGGCCGCCAATGCCCACCGGCTCGCCCGGCTCATCTCGGCTCGCGGCGTCGCTCTCGTCCATGCTCGCAGCCGCGCCCCCGCCTGGAGTGCACTCGCCGCCGCCAGGCGCAGGGGGCGGCCGTTTGTCACCACCTATCACGGCGCCTATGGCGAGCGGAGCGCCCTCAAGCGCCTCTACAACAGCGTCATGGCCCGTGGCGATCTGGTGATCGCCAACTCCCACTACACCGCCGAACTCGTCAGAGCGCGCCATGGCGCGTCGCCTGCGCAGCTCCGGGTCGTCCATCGCGGCGTGGACCTTGCGCGCTTCAATCCCGAGGCCGTCGCCCGAGAGCGGATCAGCGCCCTTCGCAACTCCTGGGGCGTCGCCCCCGCCGAGAGGATCATACTGCATGCCGCACGGCTTACGGGCTGGAAGGGTCAGCGCGACGTGATCGAGGCGGCACGCCTTCTCGAGGAGCGCGACGCACTGGGGGACGCAGTCATCATCCTCGCCGGTGACGATCAGGGCCGCAACGACTATGCCCGCAGCCTCGCCAAGCAGATCGCCACCGCGGGGCTCACCGGGCGTGTGCGCCTCGTCGGCCACTGTGGCGATATGCCGGCGGCCTTTGCCAGCGCCCATGTCGCCGTCGTCGCCTCGAGCGAGCCCGAGGCCTTCGGGCGCACGGTGGCCGAGGCCCAGGCCATGGCCTGCCCGGTGATCGCCACCAATCTCGGCGCGCCGCCCGAGATCATCCGCAGCGCGGGCTCAGACGCCGGCCATGACGGCGCCCACGCGACGGGCTGGCTCGTGCCGCCCGGCGCGCCCGCAGCGCTTGCCGACGCTATGGCTCGGGCGCTCGCCATGCCAGCGGGTTTGCGCGACGAGATGGGCCGGCGGGCCCGGGCCCATGTGGCGCGGCACTTCTCGCTCGCCATGATGAAGCGCGCAACCCTTGCGGTCTATGACGAGCTGCTTGGGACCGATCTCGCGGCTCGGCTTGATGGAGACCAGCGAATACATGGGGCCGCCGCCCCCTTTGCCGACTCGGCCCGGACGCGGCCTGTACAGGTTCAGAAACATCTGAGAGATTGTAGCTGACGAATCAGTTCGGGGTTCGCCAAGCTGTGCGTTGCGAAACGACCACAGCAAAGGAGAACCCCGATGAAGGTTTTTGGCCTTCAGGGCCCACTATACCGCAATGCCCGCGCCGCGTCCCGGATCGAAGCGAATGAGCGTAGCGAAAAAGCGAAGAGCCGGGACGCGGCGCTGCGACGCTGGCACGAGGCGCGCCGCAATGGGCTCACCGCCGCAAACGCCGCCAAGGCCGTTTCAGTCCCAGTTTCAACCCTTTACGCCTGGGACAAGGCGCGGCGCCGGGGCGGCCTCAAGGCGCTCGAGCCGCGCAGCACCGCGCCACGCAAACGCCG
>WGBL01000011.1 GCA_015494375.1 Hyphomicrobiales bacterium
CGATCGCGCGGGCCGATGACCCGCGGCTTGAAAGCTTCAGGAGCGCGCTCCACGACCTCATGCACGACCTTGCCCTCCAGATCGTCAAGGACGGTGAAGGGCTCACCAAGTTCGTGACCATCGAGGTGACGGGGGCCGAGAGCGACGCCGCGGCGCGACGCATCGCCTTCTCGATCGCCAACTCGCCCCTCGTCAAGACGGCGATCGCCGGCGAGGACCCCAATTGGGGCCGGATCGTGATGGCCGTCGGCAAGGCGGGCGAGGCGGCCGAGCGCGACAGGCTGGCCATCTGGCTCGGCGACATATGCGTTGCCGAGCGCGGTGAGGTGGCGCCGGGCTATCGCGAGGCGGAGGGCGCTGCCTACATGAAGGGGCGCGAGATTGTGATCCGCACCGATGTCGGCATCGGCGAAGGCCGGGCGCGCGTCTATACCTGTGATCTCAGTCACGATTATGTGGCGATCAACGCCGATTATCGCAGCTGAGCAGCGCGCGGGCAAAGGCCCCGAGCCGATCGCGGCCGTGGCGCGGCGCAGCGCCGAGCGGTGCGCCTTCCCCCTCGTCATCCCGTGCGCTTTTTAGCTTTGCGCGCGCCGACCCTCCAACCGGCGCGCTGCAGCACGAAGTGGTGCGCCCGTCCATTCGTCACCCCGCACGCGCTGCAGCATGAAATGGTGCAGCGCAGATGCGGGGTCTCATCCCACAGTCTCGGGCGGGCTTGGTGTCATCCGGAGAGCGATCCCGGATCAGCACCGCACCATTCGCTTTGCTCATGCTGCGGTGCATCCGGGATGGCGAGTAGGGCGCGTCCTTTGCTTACCCCTGACAAAAAACCGCTCCTTCAGAATGGTTCTATGCTCACCAAAACATGCTCTAAGGGAATGCTCATAGAATGATCACATTAAGATCGATTTCATCCTCGAGCTTGACCGAAATATTAACGTTTTCCGTGCAAGTTGAGGCGTCGGCATGAGCCGGAATCGGGAGAGTGAACGCGCCCTGGTGCTGGTTGTCGCCTGTGCCCTCATCGACCAGGACGGGCGGGTGCTTCTCGCCAGGCGGCCCGAAGGCCGCGCCATGGCGGGCCTCTGGGAGTTTCCGGGCGGCAAGGTGCAGGCAGGCGAAAGCCCCGAGGAAGCGCTCATCCGCGAGCTGCGCGAGGAGCTCGGGATCGACGTTTCTAAGAGTTGCCTGGCGCCGTTCACCTTCGCGAGCCATGCCTACGATGGCTTTCATCTGCTGATGCCGGTCTATCTCTGCCGGCGTTGGCGGGGGCGCATCGAGCCACGGGAGGGGCAGGAGCTGGCCTGGGCGCTGCCGAACCGATTGGCCGGCTATGAGATGCCGCCGGCTGATGTGCCCGTGGTGGCGATGTTGCGGGACTATCTCTAGGGAGCTCGGACGCTGCCATGAAGGAGGCGTGTGCGAGGGCCTGAGAGGGAGGAGAGCGATAGTGAAGTCAACAGTTGAGAAAGAACCGGGGGTGCTCACTCGTAGTCTCCGGTCAGGGTGTGAGGCGCCGGCCTCGACAACGCCGCAACGCTCGCGGCTCGCCTCATTGTTCAGAGATCGCTCGGGCGCCACGGGCATCGAATATGGCCTCATCGCAATGCTCATCGCGGTTGCCATGCTGGTCGGGCTCATTGCTCTCGGTGGCCAGGTCTCAACGCTCTATGACGACATTGCCACCGCCTACAGCGACGCGACGAGCTGATCGGCGCGATGGTCCCCATTGCTCGGCCGGCATCTTGTTTGTGGCGTGCTTCGCCGCTCTCTTGACCACATAGACCTCCATGATCCGCGCGCCCTTGTGGGGGCCGTCGGAGACGAACACCCAGCGGCCGTCGGTATAGGTGTCGCAAAGCTTGCAGCCCTTGATGCAGATCCAGTGGCCCTCGCGCCCCTTGTGGACCGCCAGGACATAGTGGCGCCAGGCGCTCCGCGGCTTTTGCATCCATTGCCAGAGGGTGGGACGCTCGCGCTTCTCGAGATGCCAATAGTCCTCAATCTGCTCGAGCTCGTAGCCGAAAACCGCAAGCGCGGCCGCAACATCCTCGGTGGTCGTGCCTTCGATGATCTTTTGCGCGGCATCGTGGTCGCCACGATAGGCACGGATGGCGGCCTCGATCTTGCTCACCGACCAGCCGGTGATGGCCGACAAGACCATCGGGCCGCAATAGGCGTCGCGGCCAGTGTCGTTCTTGGCTTCGTTGAGACTGGAGGTGAGATGATGGCGCACGTGCTCCCTCCCACAAATGACAAAGGCAGCCAGTGGTATCGTCCAGATACCGCCCAGACGCCGCCCGGATGTGGGCCGTCCGGCGGGGGATCTTTCTCGGTCTTCTCAAATGAAGATCGCACCGATGCGAGGGCCGCCCCATGGGCTCCATGACTCGCAGCGATCCCTTCCGACTCGCTTCAACGCTTCTAGACTTGCGGCGCCCCCTTTCGAGGCGCTGCAACGCCTCTCGACTCGCGGCGACCACTTGAGCCTCGCGCGCGATGGTTGATCAAAGGTTAATGGGTTAACGGGGCTACGCATTGCCCGTTTCAGACCAAAGCGCAGCACGATGAATGCTCACCTTTTGCTCTCTTGCCTTGGCTCGGCCGCAGTTTTGTTTAGCTCAGCCTCGGTAAGGCACCATCGCGGCGGCGCCCCTCGCCGACTGTAACTTCGGGCCGCGGCCCAAGCCCCGCGCGCGGCCATCCTATTGCACCTTGGAAGTGCCTTCGGCTTCGGGCTCGCTCGCAATCTTTGGCGCAGGGATCGGGCCCTGGTTAGGCGAGGTCTTGGGTTTCCTGGGCTTGGTGCTCTTGCTCCTGCCTGCCGTTTGGGCCTCTTCTGCTTCTCCCTGCGCGCCTTGCACGGCTGCCTGGCCTTGCCCTTGCCTTCCTGCTTTTGTTTCGTCTTGCGCCTCGTCGGGATTGTTGGCCGCATAGATCGCTTCGGGATCATACTCGTCGGGCTTGCATGAGCAGCCCTTCACAAATTCCTTGCGATAGCGAAAGGCGTTCTCGATCTTGGCATAGGGGGCGCCGTCGAGTGAGATCATCTGCTCGATCTGCCCGCCCGGGTTGCGGTAGACGAAGAGCTCGGTGGGGGCGGCGCACTTGCTGCGGCAGAGCTGGCGATCCTTGTTGAACTTGCTCGGGATGGTCGAGAAACTGATGGGGAAATAATAGCCATCGCAAAGGCGCACGCACATGGTCCGGTAGGTGGCGCCCGCGACAATGCCGGTCTCGGGTTCCACATCGGCGGGGGCGTTGTCATAGTAGCCATCGTTGGAGAAGCCGCCGCGATCGCCAAAAATCGATTCGAACAGATTCCAGGAGCGGGCCCTGCTGCGCCGCGCCGAGCGGCGGTAGACCTCGCCACAGCCATAGCGCGCCAGCGCCTCGATCAGCCGTTGGCGGCGATAGCTATTGGTGCGGGCGCTGCGAATGGCGGTGATCTGCTCATGCAGGTCGGCGAGCCGGCCGCGCAGTGTCTCGATGTCACGGTTGAGGGCGAGACAGCGCCGCGTGCGCCGCAATGTCCGACTGAAGAGGAAATACTCATAGCAGTTGCGGCGCTCCGCCTTGGCGCGGGCGCGCTGGTATTGGCGCTCGAGCTTGCGCTGCTGCTTGTAGAGCTCGGGGAGCATCAGTTTTCCCTGATCGCGCCGACGAGTCTCAAGAACAAGCTGCTGCTCAAGCTCGAGGCAACGGCGCTCACGCGGGCTCAAGGGGGGGCGCTCGGGCTCATACTCTCGGGCCGTGCGGGGATCGATGTAGCGAGGATCATAGCGGGGATCGGTGCCGCGTGGATCATAGCGCGGCTCGAGCCGGGTCTGTGCCTGCGGATGCTCCCCGCTTGGCAACAGAACAAGGAGGCCGGTCGCAGCCAATAGGCAGCCGGCCACGACGGAAAAGCGCTTTGCTGGGGCCGTGATCATGGGGCACTCTCGTTCGTGTGCCGCGACGCCTCCTGCCGCATCTTGTTGCTCGACCTTTCGCGAAAATGCAGGTCGGGAAAAAGCAGCCCCAATCAGCACGGGGCACCTGTCGCTGAGGCCTCGCTAGATCTTAATCCAGATCTCTGTCTCCAAAGGCGTCCAAGGCGCGACCACACGCAACTCCGACCTCGCAAGCCTAGCACGTTTTCAGGCCAAATTGGGGCGCAAATCCGAGACCGCGGCCAAATCTCAAGCGCCCTCCCGCGACCTCGATTCCTCCGCCGTCGTCTCTTGCGCCTCGGCCTCGTGCGCCATCGCCTCCATCGCCCGGCGCAGCCGCACCGGCTCTTGTGTCTCGTCGATCATGACATCGCCCCAGCCGATGACCTCGCCCTTGGCGATTGCGCGTGTTGTCATGACACCGCTTGCAAGACCGATGGGCAGCGCCCCGATGGCGAGGCTTTCACGCGCCGGCATGAGCCTGCCCCGCACCTTGTAGCCGCCCTCACCATCGAGCATCTCGCCCGCACCGATGTCGGCCTTGGCAACGGCGACGACGTCGGCCACGAAGCGCTCCGATGTGCCAGTGGCCTCGCCGCGCAGCGCCGCCGAGAGAATCGAGATATTGAGCTCGAGCCCGATCAGATGATAGGGCCGCACAAGCGCACTGTAGCGCCCGCTTTGGTCGGTGACGAGGCCATATTGGCGAAAGCAGGCGCGGGTGTAGTTGTTGGGCGCCTCGAAAACCACAAAAACCCCCCAGCGCAGATGATCGGCAAGCTCGCGGCCCTCCACATCATGCGAGGAGACGACCTCGACAACACCCGGCGCCTCGAGAATGCCTCCCTCGCTCGCAGGCTTGAGCCGCTCGGCCAACTGGCCGCTGCCGCAAGGCACGAACGAAAGCCCGCCCTCGGGCACCGCCAGACCCGTGGCGTTGGCAATCGCCGCCATCTCGATGGCCGACTTGGTGCCGTCGAGGAACGAATTGAACATCTGCGGGTTCATGCCCGCGGCCTCGGCTTCTTCCGGATCAAGGCCATAGTGCTGCCAGACGGTCTCGGGCGTCGAATCCTCATAGCCGGGCAGGTATTTCGTCCCTTTGCCAGCGGCAATGACATGAAACCCGCAGGCCCGGGCCCAGGAGACGAGCTCGATTACGAGCGCCGGCTGATCGCCGTAGGCCATGCTGTAAACGACACCCCGGGCGCGCGCCTCGCGGGCGAGCATGGGGCCTGCCAGGCAGTCGGCTTCGACATTGACCATCACCACATGCCGGGCATGCGCGATCGCGGCGCGGGCGTGAGTCAGCCCTGCTGAGGGCACGCCCGTTGCCTCCACCACCACCTCGACATCGTCGCGGGCCGCGAGCTCGAGGCCGCTCTCGAGAAAATCGACGGCAGCGATTGCGTCGTCGCGCCAGCCGACATGGCGACAGGCCGCACGGGCGCGCTCTGGCGCAAGATCGGCGATTGCAACGACGCGAATGGCCGGGCTCGTCGGTACCTGGCTCAGGAACATCGAGCCGAACTTGCCGGCCCCGATGAGGCCGACGCGCACGGGGCCCTGCACCTCGAGACGGCGCATTGCAAGCTCATGAATGTTGGCCGCAAAGCTCACCCCAAGCCGCTCCCCCAACTCGCTCACCTGCGATGTCATCCTGCCGTCAATGGGCCGCCCCCAGATCCGGACGGCCTCGCCCTGGCGCCGATGCTGACACGTCGGCCCGGAACTCATCGGCCTTAACTCATAAACGCCACCCATCCTGCGCCGAACAAAGCAGTTTGATCAAGTCAGCCTCTTGTTGGGGCCTGATGTGCCAACCACATATGAATTGAGAACATAGACGAACATGAGCGTTGCGGCTTGGACGGCGGGCCTGGTGCGGAGCACCCCGGCGCGTTGGCGCGAGGGGCGCCAATTTGTCCGGCGAGGCCAGGTTTGCCGAAGTCATGGTGAGTGGGAGGAGACGAGCGGGCGGCTCGGACGGCTCGGGCGGGTGGCAAAGCCGGAAAGGAGCTGTCATGAAAACTGCGCCCATTAAGGACACTGAGCCCATTAGCGAAAACGCACCCATCGAGAACACTGCGCCCACTGGCGAGTATGCGCCAAGGGGCGAGAATGCGCCCATCGATCCCGTTTTCCGCAACGAGAGCTTTGGCGACCACGAGCAAGTGGTCTTTTGCAGCGACAAGACCAGCGGCCTTCGAGCGATCATTGCCATTCATGACACCCGCCTTGGCCCGGGACTCGGTGGAACCCGCATGTGGGCCTATGATAGCGAAGGAGCGGCGCTTCGCGATGCCCTCAGGCTCTCTCACGCGATGACGCTCAAGAACGCCCTCGCCGGCCTCGCCCTCGGGGGCGCCAAGGCGGTGATCATGGCCAGCCCGCAGGCCATGCGGGGCGCCGCCCGAGAGGCGCTGCTCAAGGCCTATGCCCGGCATATCGAGCGGCTCGGCGGCTGGTTCATCACCGGCGAGGACGTCGGCACGAGCGTTGCCGACATGGATGTCATCGCTCGGGTCACCGAGCACGTCCGCGGCACATCGAAGGGCCGCGTCGGCGACCCCTCGCCCTTTACGGCCTATGGCGTCATGCGCGGCATCGAGGCCGCCTTGCGGCACAAGCTCGGAGCCCAGAGCCTTGAGGGCGCCACCATAGCCCTTCAGGGCCTCGGCCATGTCGGCATGGCGCTTGCCGGGCTCCTTCATGAGCGCGGCGCCCGGCTTGTCGTGGCCGACATTCGCACCGATCGCATTGCCGAGGCGCGCGAGCGCTTTAAGGCCCAAGTGGTGGCGCCCGAGAGTGCCCATGCGGTCGAGGCCGACCTTTTTGCGCCCTGTGCGCTCGGTGGGGTGCTCAATGCCCGCTCAATCGCCGAGATCCGCGCCCCCATTGTGGCGGGGGCTGCGAACAATCAGCTCGAGACGCCCCAAGACGGGCATCGTCTCGCGGCGCGCGGCATCCTCTATGCCCCCGACTATGCCATCAATGCGGGCGGCGTGATCGCCATTGCCCACGACACCCCTGACTTCGACGAGAAGCGCCTCTATGGCCGTCTCGACGGCATTGCCGACACATTGGGCGAGATTTTTGCCCGTGCCGAGGAAAGCGGGCGCCCCACCTCCGAGATCGCCGACACCATGGCCACCGAGCGCCTGGCCGCGCGTGGCAAGGGCCAGCGGGGCGCAATGGCGCCAAGTGAAAGAGAAGAAGAAAAGCAAAGGCAAGTGCCGCCGGAGCTTTGGCAGTCGCGCGAATATGACACTGCGGCCCACTGACAGCGCAATGCAAGAACGCCATTGCCGGGTAGAGAGCATTGTGGGGTCGGCGCGAGGGTGGTAGCGGATGGCAGCGGGTCGATGCAAGCGAAGTAGCGGGGCGGCACCGGGCCAAGCCTGGGTGCCTGCGTGCTGCCGGCAAGCGCTGTGGCGACGGGGCGACGATTTGCAAGTGGGGAGGGGACGCCATGTCCGACAATGCCGAGATGCGCGCCAAGGTCCACGCCAAGGTCAATGTGGAGACGCGCGACGGCATTGCGCTCATCACCGTTGACAATCCACCCGTCAATGCCCTCTCGCAGGAGGTGCGCGAGGGACTCGTTCATGCGATTGCGGTGGCGACTGGCGATCCTGGCGCAAGGGCCGTTGTGCTGGCGTGCGTGGGCCGCACCTTCATTGCCGGCGCCGACATCAAGGAGTTTGACGGCCCCCCGCTGCGCCCCTTCCTGAGCGACGTGGTGACGCTGTTTGAGGCATCGGAAAAACCGGTGGTGGCCGCCATCCATGGCACCGCACTCGGCGGCGGTTTTGAGCTCGCGCTCGGCTGCCACTATCGGGTGGCGCTCATGAGTGCGGCTGTCGGGCTCCCCGAGGTCACGCTTGGCATTCTGCCGGGGGCGGGCGGCACACAGCGCCTGCCGCGGCTCATTGCAGCCGAGGCGGCCACCGAGATGATCACCAGCGGCCGCCGTGTGCCGGCGCGGGAAGCACGCGATCTCGGCATCCTCGATGCGCTCTTTGCGGGTGATCGCGACACGCTCATTGCCGAGGCCAAGCGGTTTGCGCTCGAGAAGGCCGATGGGCCGCTGCCGCCGCCCCGGCTCTCCGAGCGCCCGGCCCGCGCGCCCCAAGAGGCGGACTTCTTTGCCCGCGAGCGAGCTCGGCTCGCGCAGAAATCACGCGGCCAACGCTCGCCGCTCATTTGCCTCAAGGCCATCGAGGTCGCCTGCACGAAGCCCTTTGCGGCGGGGATCGAGCGTGAGCGGGCGCTCTTTCTCGACGCCAAGCAGAGCGATGAGGCCGCCGCGCTCCGCCATGCCTTTTTCGCCGAGCGTGCGGTTCGCAGAGTGCCCGGCGTCGATCGCACAACGCCCACAAAGGAGATTGCCCGCACGGCCGTCATTGGTGCCGGCACCATGGGCCGGGGCATTGCCATGGCGCTTGCCAATGCGGGCCTCGCCGTCACCCTCATCGAACGGGAAGAGGCCGCGCTCGAAGCCGCGCGTGAGACGATTGCCGCCACCTACGAGCGCGCCCGCGTAAAGGGCCGTATGAGCGAGGAAGAGGCCGAGGCTTGCCACGCGCGGATTACGCCATCGCTCGCGCTCGACGATGCGGCGGGCGCCGATCTCGTGATCGAGGCGGTGTTCGAGGACATGGCCGTCAAGAAGGAGGTCTTTCGCGTACTCGGCCCACTTGTCGGCCCCGAGACGCTGCTTGCCAGCAATACGAGCTATCTCGACATCGACCAGCTTGCCGCCATGGTGGAGGCGCCTGGGCGGGTCCTCGGGCTCCATTTCTTCAGCCCCGCCCATGTCATGCGTCTCCTTGAAGTGGTCCGAGCTGCCAGAACCTCCAACGAGACTTTGGCCAGCGCCATGAAAATCGCCAGGCGGCTCGGGAAGGTGGCGGTGGTGGCCGGCAACAGCGATGGCTTTATCGGCAATCGGCTGCTCAACGCCTATCGCCGCCAGACCGACTATCTCATCGAAGACGGCGCGCTGCCCTGGGAGGTCGATGCCGCGCTCGAAGATTTCGGTTTTGCCATGGGGCCCTTCCGCGTCGCCGATCTTGCCGGCCTCGACATCGGCTGGGCCAACCGTAAGCGGTTGGC
>WGBL01000012.1 GCA_015494375.1 Hyphomicrobiales bacterium
AACCAATGCCGAGCGGGCCGCCCAGGTGGCCGAGCGGCTGCGGGCCCATATCGAAAACGAGCCAATCCAAATCTCGGCGAGGGGCGAGGCCATTCGCATCACCATCAGCGTCGGCGTCGCCAGTCTCAGGGACCCGTGCGATGATGTCGCCAGCCTGCTCAAGCGCGCCGATCTCGCTCTCTACCGAGCCAAGAACACCGGCCGCAACCGCGTTGCCATAGCCGAAAATCAGCCCGCCCATCTCGCCCGTTGCGCGCTCCAGAGCGCCTTTTGACCGCTGCCGGAGGAGGCGCCTCTGGCAATCGCGGCCGCTTAACGAACGTTTCAAATTCGAAAAAAATATCTTGCGCGTGGCCCTCGTGTTACGCTAACAAATGGACCATAATGACGCGATTGGGCATGAGTTTTTACTTGCCTGTCATTTTTGTGTCACAGTGGGCGGCCTATGCTGACCGATGCGTCGCGCTGCTATCGGCGCTGCCGAGTGCTTTCGCAATGGCCAGGCGAATGGTTGGAATTGGCCGAATGGGAGCAGTGCATTTGATGGACTTGAATGGACAAGGTTGAGCGTTCCCTGCGGGGCGTGGCCTGGAGCGCAAAGAGCAGTCGCCATAAGTCGCGATAAGGAGACGGAACGCGATTGATAGTAAGGCTATCGGCAACAGGCAAATGGCGGGTGGCCAAAACAAGTGGTCGAATTGACAAGACAAGTGGTCGGATTGGGTGGAGTAGACAAAGATCACGTGACGAACATTTGACAGGCGGACAAGTTGGGCAGCTGGGTTACGGGTGCTGCCACAGATGCGACACCCTGGCCAGAGCCATCAAGCCTTGCGAGATCTGGAGCGACCCGGCACAGCTGCTCAGAGCTCTAAGACGAGATACTCGTGAGGAACAGGTCCGCCGCATCTCCTGACCTCACGAGTGTGATTGCTCGTAAGACGGCATGAGTGGCCTCCTCGTTACCGCCGTCCGACGGGCAATCAAAAGCCAGATCGGATAGCCAACGCCCTCTTTGGTCTATCTGATCTGGCCTGGCTGGCCCCGCGACCGGTTTCGGATTTACCCCGCTGCCGAATGGTTGCGGGGTCAGTCATTTTTGGGTTCTGCTGCACGTATTTTCGGCGCCTCCCCAACCTCCGACCGGACATCATTCTCGCATCGTCATTCTGACACCGTCCCCTTGCGCGCCCGTTGACCCTGGCGCGCGAAAGCAAAGCACATTTGCCTCCAATTTTAGTCAAATTATGCTCCGGCCGTTGAGCCGATCTCAGCACCTCGTCGGTATGGTCCACACTCGAGAGTGGAGATCGAGAGGCAGCTTCGAGAGGCAGCCTGATGACGGCACGCGCAGAGTGGCTGAGCCCCCTCATTTGGATTGCGCTCACAACGGCCTTTTTCGCAGCAGCCGCAGAGCGCGCCGAGGCCAACGGCAGCGCCCGCCACATGCGCCTCTATGGCCTCGCTGAGGCGCCAAGCGGCTATGTCGTGTTTTGTCAGCGCTTTCGCAAGGCGCGCCTTTGCACCGATGCCGCTTTGCCGCAAAGGCGGGTGCGCCTTACATCGCAGCGCCGCCAGGAGCTTGTGCAGGTCAATCAGCTCGTCAACACGATGGTGGCGCCCGTCTCCGACAAAGCGCTTTACGGTCGCGCGGAGGTCTGGACCTACCCCAACGGCAAGGGCGATTGCGAAGACTACGTGCTCCTCAAGCGACGCCTGCTTGTCGGGCTCGGCTGGCCCGAAAGCGCCCTCCTGATTGCGGTCGCACGCGATCGCCGCGGGCAGGGCCATGCGGTGCTCAATGTGCATACGGTGGAAGGCGACTTCATACTCGACAACCAGACCGACCAGGTCCTCATCTGGAGCCGCACGCCCTACACCTTCATCAAACGGCAGTCATCGCGCAACCCAACGCAATGGATGTCGCTCGTGCCCAGTGCGGCGCCCCAGTTGATCGCCGCCAGTACGCTCCGCGCTAAGCAAAACGGAGGTGTTTGGCGGTCCAGATAACCAACAGATAACCAGGGCGTGCACAAGCCGCACAAACAATTGGGGCGACGCGGCTGCGAGGAACCATCAACCGGGATCCCACTGACACGCGGTCAGGCAATACCCCTTTTGCGACAGGTTCGGCGGCAAAACCCTGCCATCCCCGACCCAGCCGTCGAACCAAACTCGAAGGGCCGGACCCGCCAGAGTCCGGCCCTCTTTTTATGATTGTGTCTTGTGTGTCTTGCCTTTTTGGAACTTGTGTTTGTTTGCTAGAGCATGTTGAGCCTCTTCGCTCTTTGTCGCTCATAGCCCCTACATTTGTCGCTTGTCGCCCTTCAGAGTTCTTGCGTTTCCGCCGGCCTAGCGAGCCATCTTAAGCGCTCGCTAAGCGCTCGCTGCTTGGGCTCAGCCCCGCTGCGACTGGTAGTGCTCGATGAGGATTTTCGCGACCTCGGGGCGCGAGAACTCGGGCGGGGGCGCCTCTCCGTTCGAGAGCATCTCGCGCACGCGTGTGCCCGAGAGTAGAACGAAATCCTCCTTGGTATGATCGGGCGCCTCGCACATCATCACCACCTTGTTGAGCTTTTTCGAATACGCCGTGTGATCGGCGCGGAAAATCTCGATCTCGAGCGCATCATCAGGAATTTCGTCGAAAATCGTCTGGGCATCGAAGGCGCCATAATAGTCGCCAACGCCCGCATGATCGCGCCCGACGATCAGATGCGTTGCGCCCATGTTCTGGCGGAAGATGGCATGGAGCACCGCCTCGCGCGGGCCCGCATAGAGCATGTCGAAGCCATAGCCCGTGATCATCACCGTGTTGGGAGGGAAATAGAGCTCGACCATGGTGCGGATGGCGGCATCGCGCACTGGGGCCGGGATGTCGCCCGGCTTGAGTTTGCCGAGCAGCATATGGATGACAAGCCCATCGGCGCCGAGCCGCTCCATCGCCATGCGGCACAGCTCCTCGTGTGCCCGGTGCATGGGGTTGCGGGTCTGAAACGCAACCACCTTCTGCCAGCCGCGCTCGCCGATCTCCTTGCGGATCTCGACCGCCGTCCGGAATGTCTCCGGAAAATCCGTCTTGAAATAGCTGTAGTTGAGCACCTGGATGGGGCCCGAGATGGCCACCCGCCCCTGGGCATTGAAAGCGGCAACGCCCGGATGCTCCATGTCCGTCGTGCGATAGACCGCTTCGGTCATCTCGCGCATCTCGTCCTCGCTGAAGGTCTCGATCGCCTCGACCGTCTGGATCGCCAGCACCGGATTGCCCGCAACATTGGGGTCGCGCAGCGCGATGCGGTCGCCGACGCCGAACCCTTCGGCACTTTCGACGAGATTGAGCACCGGTGTGGGCCAGAAGACGCCCGATGTGGTGCGCATCTCGCGCGCAACACCAAGGGCGTCATCGCGCGTCATATAGCCCGTGAGCGGGTTGAAATAGGCCGCTCCCAGCATCACGGCATTGGCCGCCGTCGCCGAGCTCACGACAATCGAGGGCAGTCGCTCCGCCTCTTCGGCGAGCTCCACACGCGCTTCGACATCGCTGACATAGAGCGGGTTGAGCACGGACGAGCCGTGCGGTGAGATGAGATTGGCCATGGCCGATACCCCTTCTTCGTGCCTCTAGGTGCCTCTCGGCGCCTCTCGGTGCCTGTTCGTGTATTTTGGTCACCGTGCCCTTTGCTTGGTCACCGTGCCTCTTGGTGATATCGTGTCTCAGGTCGCAAGGGCGCGCGTCTTGTCAGGCCGCGCCGGTTTGCCCAAAAAACCCTTTTGCTTCAAGCCCCTGTTGCCTCAAGAACCTGTTCGCTCAAAAGCCTGTTCCCTCGAGCCCCTGCAAGCAGCCCCTTTTCGCTCAACACCTGCCAAGACCTGCCAAGCCGAAAACGATAAGGCGCTCCACAACGGGCCTTGGTCCCAGCCGCACCGGGCCGCCGGACCGGGCCGCATGAGACAATTGGCTGCAGCTCGGGTGCACAGAATATTTGAAAGTTCGAATATTTGAAGGTTTAATAGCAAAGGGTTTGCAGTTTGGCTATGGGCGTGACATGGTTGCCGGCGCATGGTGGCCCGCCGGCGGGGCCTTTGGAGGCGCGGCGCCGCCCGATATGCGAACTCCAAGCAGACTGCAACACAGCAAAGCGCTCGCCTCCGGTGGTTACCGGCCGGAGACGGGGAGGGACCGAGAGGGACCGGGAAGGAACTTGAGGAACCGAAGAGGACCCAGAGGAACCGAAGGGGACCCAGAGGAACCGGGGAGGGACCTGAGGAACCGAAGGGGACCCGCAGGGACCGAGAAGAACCGGCAGAGATTCAGAGGGACCAGGGAGACCACAGCATGGCCGACAATGGGACCGGTGCACAGGACGGGCCGACCGGTGCACAGGACGGGCCGAAAAGCCAGACCATTCTTGTCGTCGGGGGCGGCATTGCCGGCATTACGGCGGCGCTCGAGGCGGCCGAGACGGGCTACGATGTCATTCTGCTTGAGAAAAACCCGTTCCTTGGCGGACGGGTGACGCGACTCAATCGCTATTTTCCCAAGCTTTGCCATCCCACGTGCGGACTCGAAATCAACTACCAGCGCATTCGCAAGAACCCGCGCATCAAGCTCATGACCATGACCGAGGTCACCGATGTCGCGGGCACGCGCGGCGACTATCGCGTCAGCATCAAATCGGGACCGCGCTATATCACCGATGCCTGCACCGCATGCGGCAAATGCGCAGAGGTTGCCGAGACCGAGGTGCCCAACCCCTTCAACTACGGCATGGACAAGGTCAAGGCCGCCTATTTGCCCCACGAGCAGGCGTTCCCGATGAAGTATGTGCTCGCGCCCGAGGTGATCGGCACGCCTGAGGCCGAGAAGATCCGCGACGCCTGCCCCTATGGCGCGGTCGATCTCGAGGCCAAGGTCGAGGAGGGCGAGCTCAACGTGGGCGCCATCATCTGGGCCACGGGCTGGAAGCCCTATGACGCCTCAAGGCTCGAGGTCTATGCCTATGACGAGAGCCCCGACGTCATCAACAATGTCGAGATGGAGCGGCTGGCCAATCACGATGGCCCGACAGGCGGCAAGATCGTGCGGCCGTCCAATGGCGAGCCGGTCAAACGGGTTGCGATGATCCAGTGCGCGGGCTCGCGCGACACCAATCATCTGCCCTATTGCTCGATGATCTGCTGCCTGGGCTCTCTGAAGCACGCCGCCTATGTGCGCGAGCAATACGACGACGCCGAGGTCGACATCTACTACATCGACATTCGCGCACACGACAAGATGAGCGCCTTCTACGAGCGCGTCAAACGCGACCCGAAGATCAGGTTCATCAAATCGAAGCCCGGCCATATCGAGATCGGTGAGGACGGCCGCCCCCTCGTCTGCGGGGAAAAGACGGTTGGGCGCGAGATTTACAAAGAGCCCTACGACCTCGTGGTCCTGGCCACCGGCATGGAGCCGAGCCTGCCCAAGGACTTTGCGCCGGAGGCGGGGCTTGTGCGCGACGAATATGGCTTTGTGGTGCCGGCGGCGAACGGTGGCGATGGCAGCGGGCAGTTCTCGGCCGGTGTCGCGGGCGGGCCGTTCGATGTCGCCCTCTCCACGCAATCGGCGACTGCGGCCGCATTGAAGGCGATCCAGGCGGTGCGGGCCGCCGGCAACTGACATTTCCGGGGAGTGCCAGGCGAAATGAGCGAATTTGAAAGAAAACAGGGCGTCTATCTTTGCGAGGGCTGCGGCATTGGCGAGGCGCTTTCGGTCGACGAGCTCGAGGGGGTTGCCAGCAACGAGTTCAAGGTGCCTGTGTGCCGCCGCAGCAATGCCTTTTGCGCCGGCGAGGGCCTTGCGCAAATCAAGGCCGATGTCGAATCGGGCGCGGTCAATCAGGTGATCATCGCCGCCTGCTCGCCCCGTGTCATGGCGCGCGAGTTCGCCTCGGTCTGTGACGGCGCGCAGATCTTCCGCGCCAATCTGCGCGAGCAAGTGGTCTGGACCCAGCCGCCGGGCGAGGAGGACACCCAGATGCTGGCGGCCGACAACCTGCGCATGGCGATTACCCAGGCGCAAAAGTCCGAGCCGCCCACCCCCCACTGGGAGGCCGCCAAGAGCCGACGCGTGCTCGTGGTGGGGGGCGGTGTCGCGGGCCTCACCGCGGCGCTCGAGGCGGCCAATACGGGCTATGAGGTCACGCTTGTCGAGAAGAGCGATCAGCTGGGCGGCTGGACGGCCAAGTGGTCGCGCCTTGTGCCGCACCAGCCGCCCTACCGCGACCCGCAGCCCAACCACTTGGCCGAGCTCATCGAGGCCGTCAACGCCCACGATGCGATCACGGTCAAGACCAACACCATTGTCAGCAAGACGGCCGGCGGGCCGGGCGCCTTTGATGTCACCCTCAGTCAAGGAGGCAATGAGACCAGCGAGGACTTCGGCGCCATCGTCGTGGCCACCGGCTGGCGGCCCCTCGAGGGCGCTTTTCTCAAGCGCCTCGGCGTCGGCGAGAACGAGAATGTGGTAACGGACATTGCCTTCGAGGACTTGCTGAGCGCGGGGGGCGATGGCGGCGTCAAACGGCCGGGCGACGGCCGGGCGGTCAAGAACATCGCGTTCGTCATACCAGGGGATGCCGAGCGCATGCCCTATTCCTCGGGCGTCTCCGACCGCATCGCCGTCAAACAGGCGCTGCAGCTCATCGACGCAGACCCGGACGCCATGGCCTATAT
>WGBL01000013.1 GCA_015494375.1 Hyphomicrobiales bacterium
AAATCGACACCAATCGTTGTAATGCTCGTCATGGACCTTTCCCTTCATGTCTCACGGACGCCGTCCGTGCATGGGCCAATGAGCCCGGAGCCTCGCTCACAAGAGGCCTAAGGGAAAGGTCCATCCCATCAGCGCCGGGCTACCCGCCTTCGCGGGCACAGGCATGACCCGGCGATCCAGGGCAAAGCATTCAAACGAATGCGACATGCCGCCCTCCAATCTCGGCATCGAGCCTGTGCCCGCGAAGGCGGGTAGCCGGGCATGACGATGTGTGTGTTTGGCGCATCGCCGTCAGTCGGGACAGTTTGATCATTGGTTCGGCATTATAAGGCCGCGGCTCACACCAGCTCGGCATCGGTGACGATCTCCACGAGCGCCGGGCCTTCATGCGCGATCGCCTCGCCGAGGGCGCCTTCGAGCTCGGCGGCATCGGTGACGCGCATGCCCTTGCCGCCGCAGAGCCGTGCATAGGCCGCAAAGGAGGGACTGTGCAGATCGGTCTCCCACACCGGCCATTCGCCAGCGCGCTGCTCCTTGGAGATCTTGCCGAGCTCGGCGTTGTTGAGGAGCACGTGGGTGATGTCCATGCCGTACTTGACCGCGGTGGTGAACTCCATGGCGTACTGGCCGAAGCCGCCGTCGCCGGAGACGGAGACCACCTTGCGGCCCCGGAACTCCTCGAAATCCCAGCCGTGCCAGGGGCAGCGGATCCAGCATTTTCCCTCCACGCCAGGCTCGATGCTGCCCTCGCCGAGCGGTCCGCCCTGATGCGGGCAGTGGTTATCCATCGCCGCCCACTGGCCGTCGAAATGGACAAGGCAAATGCTGGTGGTGCGGGCGGTGACGGTCTTGACCCGGCCCTCGGGCAGATCACTCGTCTTGCCGACGCACATCCATTCGAGCTTCTTCTCGCTCAAGTCGGCGTCCTCCCTTCTGCCGTCGTAAACTCCGTGGTGCTGGGCTCGCGGTCGACGGCCCTCTCATTCTGTCTGCCGGGCAAGGCGCGCGGCCAGCGGCCCCGCCGTCACGCCATGGAGCACAATGCTGAGCAGCACGGTGAGAACCACACAGGCCAGCATCTCGTCCGCGCCCGGCACGGCATAGCGGTCGACAATGAGGAGCGCAAAAAGGATCGAGGCAAGCCCGCGCGGGCCGAACCAGCCGAGGAAGAGCTTTTCCCGGGGCTCGAGCCCGGTGCCCGCGAGCGAGAGCCAGACGGGCACCATGCGCACGAAGGTGAGAAACGCGATGGCCAGGAGAACGGTGGACCAGGTGGCATGCGCCAGCCCCTTGGGCACCAGCACAGCACCGAAAATCAGAAACGTGCAGATTGTAAGGAACTGTCCCTCGCCCTCCATGAACTCGCTGATGAAGTCGCGCGAGCTCTTGAGCGTGTGGCCGAAGGTCAACCCGCCGACGAAGGCTGCGATAAATCCATTGCCGCCGACGATCTCGGCGCCGACATAGCAAAGCAGGGCCGTCGCGAGGAAATAGATGCCCTGGTAGGCGACGGTCGCAAGGCCTCGGGCGATGGCGAAATCGAGAATGCGGGCGGTGCCATAGCCTACGGCAAGCCCGGTCAGGGGCCCGAGCGCGACTTGCATTGCGGCAAAGCGCATGAGGCTTTCGGGCGCCCCTTCGATCTGGCGGCCCGACATCTCGAGCGCGCCGAGAGCCGCGACCATCACCACCGGGAGGGCGAGCCCGTCGTTGAGCCCGCTTTCGACATTGATGCTCTGGCGCAGCCGCTCAGGCACGCTCTCGCTCGCGACCACTGCCTGGCCCAGCGCGGCATCTGTGGGGGTGAGGATGGCGGCGACAAGGAGCGCCATGGCCCAGGGCTCATCGGGCGAGACGGCATGCGCAACCCCGGTTCCCAGCAGGATTGTAAGCGGCATGCCGACAAGAAGCAGGCGCAAGGGAAGAGCGAAATTCCTCTCGAGCGAGCGCAGATCGACCCGCGAGGCATCGGAGAAGAGCACGAGGATCAGTGTGACCTCGGCAATGGCATAGATGACCTTGCGCTCGGCCTCCATGGGCACGAGATCGACCCCGCCCTGGCCGATCAACCAGCCGAAGGCGGTGAACACCATCGGCATGGTGAGCACGGAGGCCTCCAACCGGCGCGAAAGGGCGGCAAAGGCGAGAATGGCAACAAGAATGAGGGCGAGGTGGACGTGCTCCATGGAGGCGATCCGCAAGGCTAAACCGTGTCTGCCGATTGCGGCAGAGGCGCCGCCCCCAATGGTGCAGCAAGACGGCCGGGCGACGTCCTATCATAAGGCACAAATGCCTTAGAAGAGTGCAATAGCCTTCTCACGGGATTGTGTACTGACCAGTTCCACTGCAAATCAACACTCTTTTTCGATTTGCGAAATGCCGCGATGCGCGAACCCGCGCCTGCCTGCAGCCGCGCTCGGATCTTGCGCCCGGCTCACGCCCTATTCCATGTGTCCATCCCCCGCCGCCCCCGCTACGCGCCCAGTTGCATCCTCCGGTTCGTCGCCCTCCTCTTCCCGCGCCTGGCGCTCTGCGGCC
>WGBL01000014.1 GCA_015494375.1 Hyphomicrobiales bacterium
CGGCCAGGTGCCCGCAAGTCAGTTACAGCGGTTGGCAAGTCAGTCAATGGAGAGTCACGTGCTTGGTATCTCTGACAAATTCGGCACACAGGAGCGCATCGTCACGGTTCCGACATCAAGAACCGTGACGATGCGCTCCTGTGTGCCGAATTTATCAGAGATACCAAGCACGTGACTCTCCTGACTCTCCATTGACTGACTTGCCAACCGCTGTGACTGACTTGCGGGCACCTGGCCGGGTAACACAACAGCCCCTCAGGCATCCTTGCCCCGGCCCCGGCGTCTCATGGTGTCGGGTGCGGGGCCGAGGAGGCGTTTGCGGCGCGAGCTGAGCTGGGTCCGGGGGGCGGGCCGGATATAGACCCGGCCGGCTATGCGGAGATCGATTCGAGCGACGGCGCGATCGAGTATGCGATTTTGGCGCTGGAGATCGGCGAGCCTTGCGAGCGCACGCTCGACATTCTCTTCCGGCAGGGCAACCTCGACGCCATCCTTGAGCGCAAGGTTCCAGCGGCGCTCGGCCACCCGCACCATGGCCTCGACGCGTTGCGTAATTTCGGGGTGGCGCGCAAGCCGGGCGAGGAGCGCAGGCGCGGCTTCAGGTGCGCCCTCGCCGACGATGAACGGCAGCTCCTTGTAGTCGTGGGGTGAGACGGGCTCGAGTGTGCGGCCCTCTCGGTCGATAAGGAACAGGAGCCCGCGGTTCTGCCAGACGGCGAAGGGCTTTCGCTCACGGACCTCGATCGCGAGGGCATCGGGCAATACATAGATCATGCGCGCCCGCGCGACCCAATCGAGCGCCTCGATCCGCTTGCGTGCTGCGGCGGCATCGAAAGCGAGCAATGATTTCGGCTCATCGAGCTCGAGGGCGGCGAGGATGTCCTCAAGTGCGGTGTGGTAATAGCCGACGACCGCGACTTCGGAGACGTCGAGACCGGCGGCGACGGCCAGGCGGTCGAGCGCGGCAATGGCGCGCGCCGACAGGCCGAGCCCGGGCGTTGTAGCCGCGAGCACGATTGCCCCAATCGAGATGGCGACAAGCGAGAGGATGAGCCAGCGGCGGGCGAAGCGACGGCGGAGCGCCCCTCTGCATCGAGACCTGGCGCCCAGGCCGGCGCTGGAGCTGGTGCTGGAGCCGGCCACGCGGCCCGCCAGCGGGGCGGCATAACCGAGGGTGCCGTGCGCCCCGAGGCGTGTTCGCGCATGCGCAATCACCCGCGGCAGATCCCCCGCGCCGCGTCCATTACGCTCGGCCCGCCCCGGCCGATAGCTCCAGAAGTCCTGGGCAACGCTTTTCAGCGATCGCAAGAAGCATCCTCCACAATCCAGCGCACCAGTTCACCGAACGAGCAACCGTTCGCAGCGGCCAGCTCCGGCACCAGCGAAGTCGCCGTCATTCCGGGCTGCGTGTTGACCTCGAGACAGACGAGCTCGAAGATGCCATCGGAGCGCTCGTTGAGGCGAAAATCGCTCCGCGTGACGCCACGACAACCGAGGGCCTTATGGGCCGCTAACGTTAATGATTGTATAGACCGGTAAATATTCGGTGAAAGCTGCGCAGGGAGGACATGTTTTGAACCACCGGCTAAATATTTGGCATCATAGTTGTAGAATCGGTGGCCTTTTTCGGGAACAATCTCGATGATTTCGAGGACCTGACCGCCCATGACGCCGCAGGTGAGTTCGCGACCGGGGATATAGCGCTCGACCATGAGCGGCTGATCGGCGGGCGTCTCCTTGGGCAGGAGGTCGAGCGGGGGCGCATTGGTGCCGTCCTCGACAATGACAACCCCCACACTCGAGCCTTCGGCGACAGGCTTGATGACATAGGGCGGCGCCATGGGGTGGTCGTGGGCGAGCTCCTCACGGCTCACCTCGCGGCCTTCAGCGACAGGAATGCCGGCGGCCGCCAGCACCTTCTTTGCGCGCTCCTTGTGCATGGCAAGGGCCGAGGCGAGGACGCCCGAATGCGTATAGGGAATGCCGAGGGTCTCCAAGAGGCCTTGGATGCGGCCATCCTCGCCCCAGCGGCCGTGGAGGGCGTTGAAGCAGACATCGGGGCGGAGCTCGGCGAGCGTTTGCGCGATATTGCGATCGACGTCGAGCCGCGTCACACGGTAGCCCTCGGCCTCGAGCGCTTCGGCGCAGGCGTTGCCGGTGGCAAGGCTCACCTCACGCTCGGCCGACCAGCCCCCCATCAGGACGGCGACATGCTCGAATTTGCGGTTGCGGCTCATGGCGGTTCTCCGTCCATTGCAAGGGCGAGCGCAGGGCCCATCGGGCGGCCCGGAAGCGGGACGCCAAGGCGCCTGATCTCCCACTCGAGCTCGACACCCTCACGCGCTGCGACGCGCGCCCGCACCGTCTCGCCGAGCCGTTCGAGGTCCTCGGCCGTGGCGCTGCCTGTGTTGATCAGAAAGTTGCAGTGATGCTCCGAGACCTTGGCGCCGCCGACAACAAGGCCGCGGCAGCCCGCCCGGTCGATGAGGCGCCAAGCGCTTTCGCCATCGGGGTTCTTGAAGGTTGAGCCGCCGGTGCGCTCCCGGATGGGCTGATGGGTCTCGCGGTAGGTGGTGACCGCCGCCATCTCCTCGAGAATGCGGGTGCGTTCGCCGGGCACGCCCTCAAAGAGCGCCTCGGTGAAGATGAAATCAGGGGGCGCGCTGCAATGGCGATAGCCATAGCCGAGCTCCTCGACGCGCAACACATGGGCCCGGCCCTCGCGATCAAGCACCCGCACCTCGCAAAGCACCTCGGCCGTCTCGCCGCCATGGGCGCCTGCATTCATGCGCAACGCACCGCCGATGCCCCCCGGGATGCCGCGGTAGAAGGCAAGCCCCGCAATCTCGGCCTCGGCCGCGGCCGCCGCCAGGCGCTGGTCGGGCACCGCCGCCCCGGCACGGATGCGCCCGCCCCCTTGCGGCTCGATGCCCGCAAAGCCGCGCCCCAGGCGGATCACAACGCCCGGAATGCCGCCATCGCGGACAAGCAGATTGGAGCCGAGCCCGATGACAGTCACTGGCACCTCGGACGGCAAGGCCTTGAGAAAACGCGCAAGGTCGGCCTCATCGGCGGGGCTGAATAGCGCTTGCGCCGGCCCGCCCACCCGAAACCAGGTGATGGCATCGAGCGCAACGCCCGCGCGCAGCCGCCCCCGCAGGCCCGCCGCTGCGGCCTCGATCTCTTGGATGAGGTCTCCGCACTCTTTGAGGTCTTTGCTCTCTTTTGCCCGCTGATCCGATTGTTCCATCTGCTGATCCGATCAATATATGACGGCTGCCTGATAGGACGGCCGCCCGCAACGCAAAATCACGAGGGGCGAGTTCGCCGGACTTACCGAGCTCGACAGGGGCGGCTCTCGCAGCGCCTCAAGGGCGGTTTTCGTTGCACCCTTTCAGCCCCCGGCGTCTTTGGGCTCCCAATACGAGTCTGCCCATACCCCATGGCAACAGGTTGTCCAATGGCAATGATCTCTGCCACGGACAAAAGACTTTTCGAGCAGACTCGTCTCGATGAAGCCGGCTCCCCTGACGAAGTGCTCCTGGGCGAGATTTTGCCGTCGCTTCTCCGCTCATGGCGTTTCATTTTCGTGAAAAAGAAGGAGTGCCGGCATGCAGAAAGAGGGCCGGCAAGTCGGCCGTCTCGCGGCGGCCGATGTCGCTGAAGTGGTCCGCGAGCCAATGCTCGGCCTCGTTGCGGCCGGCCTCATGGAGGCGCCTCAAGAGACGGCCTTCGGGCTTTAGTTTGCTCTGGGGCGAGAGTGCGCGGGTGTGCGCGGCGCCCGAGATGAGGTGAAAGCGCTGACGCGCGAGCGCCCGCCAGTCCCGCCCGAGCGCGCTTTCGTTGCGTCGATGGCCAAACCGGCCCTCGCAGCGCCGCGCGGCATCGATGAGCGCAACATCGCGCAAGAATGGCTGGTTGAAGGTGAGCCGTGCGATATTGCCGGCAATCGCCGCGGCAGTTCTTGGCACCCCCTCCTGGCGGATGGGATTGACAAGGACCACAAGTGTGTCGCGCGCCCGGCTGTGGCGGGCCAGTGTGACGAGATCGGGATTGGCCGCAAAGCCGCCGTCCCAATAGTGCGCTCCGTCGATCTCTACCGCCTGATAAAGCGTCGGCAGGCAGGCCGAAGCGAGCACCACATCGACAGTAAGCTCGGCGCCTGAGAAGATGCGTGCGAGGCCGCTTTCGACCGCAGTGGCAGCGATCAAGAGCTCGAATGGCAGATTGCGACGGAGGTCCTCAAAATCGATATGGGCGCGCAGGATGGCGCGCAATGGGTTGATGTCGAGGGGGTTGAAGCTGTAGGGCGAGAGCACGCTGGTGAGCTGTTGATAGCCCGAGGTGGCGAGCGCCTCGGCGCCCGCGAGCATGGACACATAACGCGAGAAGGCCGGCAGGCCCGCCTTGTTGATGTCCCTCCAGAGCGCGGCGAGCCTGGCGCGCGCGCCCTCGGCGCCCCCCTCGACATAGCCCGCCGCCAGTGCGACCGCGTTGACGGCGCCGGCGCTCGTCCCGCTGATGGCGGCGATCTCAAGGCGTGGCTCCTCGAGCAGCCGATCGAGCACGCCCCACGTGAATGCGCCGTGGGCGCCGCCCCCCTGAAGCGCCAGATTGAGCGCCCGTCGGGAATTGCCGAAAAAGCGCACCGCGCCGCGCTCCCTTGAGCGTCTTCATCCTTTGCGGGCCGTATCCTTTGCGGGCCGTGCCAAAGGCCGCGGGTCACGGCCCGCGATTGGCCTCGCGACCGCGTCTCCGGCTTTCTTGATTAATGACCGATCCCCAATGCGCTGTCGCAGTGCTCTATTATGCGCCTTTCACCGCGGCGCTCTAAGCGCCTTTCACCGCGGCGCTCCTTGTGCTCTTTGCGCTCTTCTCGCGCCAAACCCGCGTGAGCAGCGCATGCCCTCCAAAGAGCACCGCCAGCCACACCACATTGCCGGCGAGGGTGTATTTGAAGAAGGGCAGCGCAGCTACATAGCACATCCAGAGTCCGGCAAGGGTATGCGGGTAGGTGTTGTAGAAGAGCCAGACGGCAAAATTGCTGATCGCAAAAAAGAGGATTGCGGCTCCAAGCGCCGAGGCACCGATGCCGAAAAGGCTCACGCCCCGCACGCCCATGGCGCGGCCGAACAGCACCGGCAGGAGCATCGCCAGATAGACCGCGGCCATGACACCCGGGTGATAGAGCCCAAGCACGAGATCGCCGAGGATGAGCACGGCCAGCGGCACCAGCCAGGCGAGCCGGCCGGCAAGCCCATCGCCCCGGAGCACAAACCCCGCAAAAATCGCAATGGCCGCCACCGGTGTGAAATTGGGCGGATGGGGCAGTATGCGGCCGGCAAGGCCAATGGCAACGAGCCCCCCGGCAATGCCCAGAATCGTGGCCACCGACCGGCCTGCGCTCGCGGCATTCATCTTTCTCATCATTTCTTTCATGGTTTTCAACGTCTTATGGCCTTATCCAGCATGACTCTTGCGCGGCCTTTCCCGACCACGGCGGCTCCCTTTCTCGACCATTAGGTCGTGCCTGGTATGTGGCAATCATTCGATGGCAAGTCGCCGATCCATTGCGATTCTGCTTAGCTCAAGGGAGCCCCGGCCGCAAGCGCCAGTGCCGTCTTTGCACCTTCTGTGCGTCTTCATGGGCGTCCCCAGAAGGTTTGGGGCTCGGCTCTGGCGTCGCCTGAGCGGATAACGCGAACGGCTCGCAGCCAAAACGCCTGCCAAAGGCGGAGCGACTTGGCCTCTTCGCGCACATCCGCCAACCCTCCAACGCATCCCTTCAAACCGGAATGCGGCCTATACGTGACACCACAACGGATCACACCATCACGTCAAATGAGCGTCTTGAGGTCGCGCGCCGGATCGGCCACCTCATCAGGGGCGGGCGAGCGGCCCGCGGCGATGAGGCGCCGGCCGGTCATATAGGCGCGCGGATCGGCGATCGCCTCGACCGCAATCAGCCGGCCCCCGCGATAGCACCACACCGAGCCCGTCTCAGGGCGCCGCCCCGGCCGCCAGACCGTGCTCTCGACCCCCACAGGCAGCCCTGCCATCTGAATCTGATACTGGTACTGGTCGGACCAGAACCAAGGCACCTCTTCGTAAGGCGCACCTTGCCCAGAGAGGTTTTTCGCCACCGCCTTGGCCTGCTCGACGGCGTTCTGCACCGATTCAAGCCGGATGCGGCCATAGAGCGGGTCGGGGAACTCCGCCACATCGCCGAAGGCATGGATGGCGGCATCGCTCGTGCGGCAATAAGCATCGACGATGATGCCGTTGCCGACCTCGAGCCCCGCCCGCTCCGCGAGCACCTGATTGGGCACGACCCCGATGCCGACGAGCACCACATCGGCCGCGATGCGCTCGCCGCCCTCGAGCACCACGGCCTCGACGCGGGCCCGGCCCTCGATGGCCGTCACCCGGGCATTGAGGCGGATAACGACGCCGCGCCCCTCGTGAATGGCGCGCACCCGCTCTGACAACGCCTCGCTCGCCACCCGGGCCATCAGCCGCGGCATCTGCTCGACAACCGTCACCTCGGCCCCCATGAGCCTTGCGGTCGCCGCCACCTCGAGGCCGATATAGCCACCGCCGATGATCACCACGCGCCCCCCCGCAGCGAGCCGCGGGCGCAAGGCATCGGCATCGTCGATGGTGCGCAAGAGGTGAACCCCCTCGAGCTCGGCGCCCGGCACCGAGAGGGCCCGCGGCCGGGCGCCTGTGGCAATGGCGAGCATGTCATAGGCGATGGTGCGGCCGTCGGCGAGCCGTACACGGGCCGCTTCACGGTCGATCTCCACCACCTCTGCGCCGGCGATCAGCGCAAGCCCCCCCTCGCCCCAATAGCTTTCGTTCTTGAGATAAAGGTGCGCGGCCTCGACCTTGCCACGCAAATAGCCTTTTGATAGCGGCGGGCGCTGGTAGGGCGCATGGGGCTCGGCGCCAACGAGTGTGATGTTGCCCTCGAACGCCCCCTCCTTGAGGGCAACGGCAAGCTCACCGCCGCCGTGGCCCGCGCCGATGATAACGATTTGCTCCGACATCTCGCCTGGTCTCGCTCTTTGTCTTATTGTCTTATCGTCTTATCGCCGTCTTCTCAGCTCTTGTTTGCCTGGTGCCCGCCGGCAGTCTGCCCACTGCTTGCCTGGTGGCACTCCGCCTGACGCACGGCGGATCAAGCCCGAGAGGTAGCACCATCGTCCCAATCGCGCCAGCGCCGGCAATCGTAACGAATGAGAGCGCATCAGGGGATGGTGCCATAGAGGGAAGATGATTACGCTGCGGCCCCTGCATGCCGTTCCTTTGAGAAAAATAGCAATCATTCAGCCGCTGGGCTGTTTCAAAAACTTCAAGGCCGTCTTATGATCGCCCGGCCAGTGCGAAAGTCTGCAACAACAACGAATGGAGGAAACGAACCATGCTGAAGCCGAACTTTCCATTGCGCGCAATGCAGCGCCTGATGGGCGCTGGCGCGGTTGCGCTGGGTTTGGCGTTCGCTCTGCCCACCATGGCGGCCACGCCGCCCAATATTCTCGTCATCGCCAACCGCATCGATGACATCACCTCACTCGACCCGGCCGAGATTTTCGAGTTTGCGGGCGGCGATTTCGCCCGCAATGTCTACGACCGGCTGGTGATGTTCGACCCGCGCGATCTCTCGAAAGGCTATGTGCCGGGGCTCGCCGCGAGCTGGACTGTGAGCGCGGACGGCAAGACCTTCACCTTCAAGATGCGCAAGGGCGTCAAGTTCCACTCCGGCAATCCGGTGCGCGCGCAGGACGCCGCCTTCTCGCTCCAGCGTGCCGTCATCTTGAAGAAAACACCATCCTTCATCCTCACCCAGTTTGGTTTCACGCCCGAGAACGTGAAGGAAAAAATCCGCGCCGTCGACGACGAGACACTCGTGCTCGAGACCGACAAGAAATACGCGACCTCATTCGTGCTCAACTGCCTGACCGCCACCATCGGCGGCATCGTCGATGAGAAGGAGGTGATGGCACATGAGCAGAACGGCGATCTCGGCCATGAGTGGTTGAAAACCAATTCGGCGGGCTCGGGGGCCTTCCGGCTCGTCAACTGGAAGCCCAATGAGTCGTACATCCTCGAGCGCAACGACAACTATTGGCGTGGCAAAGTGGCGATGAAGCGCGTCATCGTCCGCCATATCGCCGAGTCGGCGACCCAGCGCCTGCTGCTCGAGAAGGGCGACGTCGACATCGCCCGCAACCTGAGCCCCGAGGATATCGCCGCCATCAGCGGCAAGCCGGGGCTCGCTGTCGACAGCGACTTGCGCGGGCGTATCATGTATTTCTCGCTGAGCCAGAAGGACCCCATTCTCTCAAAGCCCAAGGTGCGCGAGGCGTTCAAATACCTTGCCGACTATGAGGGCATGGCGAATTCGTTCCTCAAGGGGCAGTATATCGTCCACCAGGCCTTTCTGCCGCTCACCTATATGGGCGAATTGAAGGACAAGCCCTATAAGCTCGACATCGCCAAGGCCAAGGCGCTGCTTGCCGAGGCGGGTCATGGCGACGGTTTCGAGGTCGAGATCATTGTCCGCACGGCTCAGGAGCGCATTGAGATCGCCCAGTCACTGCAAAACACCTTTGCCAAGGCGGGCATCAAGGCGACGATCAAGACCGGCACCGGCAAGCAGATTCTGGGGCAATACCGCTCACGCAAGTTCCAGGTCTATGTCGGCGCCTGGGGGCCCGACTATCCCGACCCCCACACCAACGCCGACACATTCGCCCACAATCCCGACAACAGGGACGAGGCGAAGTTGACGGGCAAGCTCGCCTGGCGTGTCGCCTGGGACATCCCGGAGATGACGAAAAAGACCGAGGCGGCGGTCCAGGAGACCGATCGCGACAAGCGGGCGGCGATGTATGTCGAGATCCAGAAGGAGCATCAGCGCACCTCGCCCTTTGTCATCATGTTCCAGAAAATCGAGCAGACCGGGCGCCGCGACAACGTGAAAGGCTTTGTCACGGGCTCGGCCATCTCGAGTGCCTATTATTGGACGGTGACGAAATAGCGTGCGTCATCGAATGGCGAGACCACAAATGGCAAATCGCGAGCACCATTGATGACGGTTTTGCCGCATGAAGAGAAACATCGACGGCGGGGCCAGCCCCCGCCGTTTCTGGCCTCGCTCTCGAGGCTCGCAGGCACCATGCTCTCGGTGCTGCTCACCATGATCGGGCTCCTGGCCATCACCTTCATTATCGGCCGGGTGATGCCGATCGATCCGGTGCTGGCCGTCGTCGGCGAACGTGCCTCGCCCGAAATCTATGAAGCGACGCGCAAGGCCATGGGGCTCGACCGCCCCATCATTGTGCAATTCGGTCTTTATCTCCGCGACATCTTCAGTGGCGATCTGGGCACCTCGACGCTCACCGCGCGGCCCGTCACCGAGGACATCGCCCGAGTCTTTCCGGCAACCCTCGAGCTCGCCACGATCGCAACCCTCATCGGCACACTTCTCGGCGTGCCCATGGGCGTTCTCGCCGCCGTCAAACAGGGCCGGCTCGTCGATCAGATCATTCGCCTTGTTGGGCTCTTTGGCTATTCGATGCCCATTTTCTGGCTCGGGCTCATGGGGCTGTTGGTCTTTTACGGCATTTTGGGCTGGGTCTCGGGTCCTGGACGCATCGATGTCTATTACGATGGTATTGTGCCGAGCGTCACCGGCATGATTCTCGTCGACAGCCTGCTTGCGGGCGAGCGCGACATCTTCTGGAACGCCGTCTCGCATATTGTTCTTCCCGCAAGCATCCTTGGCTACTATTCGCTCGCCTACATCTCGCGCATGACCCGCTCGTTCATGCTCGAGCAGCTGGGCCAGGAATACATCATCACCGCGCGTGTGAAGGGCCTGTCCGAATGGGCCGTCATCTGGCGCCATGCCGCACGCAATGTGCTGGTGCCGCTCATCACCGTGATTGCCCTCTCTTACGCCAATCTCCTCGAAGGCTCGGTGCTGACCGAGGTGATCTTCGCCTGGCCAGGCATCGGCTCCTATATCACGACGGCGCTCTTGTCCGCCGATATGAACGCGGTGATGGGAGGCACCATCGTCGTCGGCGCCGTCTTTATCGGCATCAATCTTTTCTCCGACCTTCTCTACAAGCTCGTCGATCCGAGGGCCCGCTGAGTCATGAACGAAAGCCGCGAGATCCCCCAACACGCCCCTTCCTGGCATGAATGGCTCGCAAGCGACGTGCCGACCTCGCGGCTCCATGCCCGCTGTGTGCAGCTCTATCTTTCCTGGCGGGCCTTTCGCACCAATACGCTCGCCATGGTCGGGCTCTTTATCTTGCTCGGGCTTGTCCTGGTCGCCATCCTCGGTCCACTGCTCATCACCCACGATCCCTATGCCCAGGACCTCTCAAAGCGCCTGATGCCGCCCGGCACCGGCGGCTTCTGGCTGGGCAGCGACGAGCTCGGGCGCGACATCTACAGCCGCATTGTCATGGGCGCGGGGATCACACTCTATATAGTCGCGCTCGTTGCCGTCACCGCGCCGCTCATGGGGCTCATCGTCGGCACACTGGCGGGCTATCTCGGCGGCTGGGTCGACAATGTGCTCATGCGCCTCACCGACATTTTTCTCGCCTTTCCAAAGCTCGTGCTGGCGCTCGCTTTCGTCGCCGGCCTCGGGGCGGGGCTCGAGAATGCAATCCTCGCGCTCATCCTCACCGCCTGGCCGCCTTATGCCCGGATCGCCCGCGCCGAGACGCTCACCATCCGCAATTCCGAATTCATCGATGCGGTGCGCATGGTGGGGCTCGGGCCCTTGCGCATCATTGTCGGGCACATCTGGCCGCTCTGCCTCTCTTCGATCATCATCCGCATGACCCTTGACATGGCGGGCATCATCCTGACGGCGGCGGGCCTCGGGTTCTTGGGCCTTGGCGCCCAGCCGCCGACGCCCGAATGGGGCGCCATGATCTCTTCGGGCCGCAAGTTCGTGCTCGACCAGTGGTGGGTTGCGGCGATGCCGGGGCTGGCGATTTTCACCGTCTCGCTCGGGTTCAATCTGCTCGGCGACGGCCTGCGCGACGTGCTCGACCCGAAATCGAGCGGGCAAGGGGGCGGCTCATGAGCACGCTCTTGAGCGTCGAGGACCTGTGGGTGCGCTTTCGCGGCCCCAACCGTGTGGTCGAGGCGGTGCGCGGCGTGAGCTTTACGTTGGGCCGCGAGCGGCTCGGCATCGTCGGCGAGTCGGGCTCGGGCAAGTCCATGACCGGGCGCGCCATCCTGCGCCTCATAAGGCCGCCGGGCGAGATGAGCGCCAGGCGCCTCGAGCTCGACGGCACCGACCTTCTCGCGCTCACAGAGCGGCAGATGCGCGCCATTCGCGGCCATCGCATCTCCATGATCATGCAGGACCCCAAGTTCTCGCTCAACCCGGTGGTGCGCGTTGGCGAGCAGATCGCCGAGGCCTATCGTGCCCATGCCCGCGTCGACCGCCGCGAGGCGCGCGTGCGCGCGCTCGAGATGCTCCATGCCGTGCAGATCCGCGACCCTGAGCGGGTCTATGACGCCTATCCGCACGAGGTCTCGGGCGGCATGGGCCAGCGCATCATGATTGCCATGATGCTGGTGCCCGAACCCGACCTCTTGATTGCCGATGAGCCCACATCCGCGCTCGATGTCACGGTCCAAATGCAGGTGCTCGCGATCATGGACAAGCTCGTGCGCGAGAAGGGCATGGGGCTCATTTTCATCAGCCACGATCTCAATCTGGTGGCGTCCTTTTGCGACCGGGTGCTCATCATGTATGCCGGGCGCATTGTCGAGACCTGCGAGGCGAAGAGGCTTCATGAGGCACGCCACCCCTATACGCGCGGGCTCCTCGCCTCGTTGCCGCAAATCGACAAGCCGGTGCCGCGGCTTGCAGTGCTCGAGCGCGATGCCGCCTGGCGCAAGCAGGGGGGCATCGATGCCAGCGTCTGAGACCACCGCCCTGGGAAGCGCCGGCAAAGCCCCCAAAGCCCCCTCAGAGAGGCGGGCCGAGGCGCCCGCGCGGGACGCTTTGCCGCCGCCCGCCATCGCAGTCTCGGACCTGCGCGTGGCATTTGGCAAGGGCGCGGAGCGCTTCGAGGCCGTCCGCGGCGTCTCCTTCAGCGTCGCTTCAGGCCAGTCCTATGGCCTTGTCGGCGAGTCGGGCTCGGGCAAATCGACGGTGCTGCGCGCCATTGCGGGCCTCATCGACGATTGGTCGGGCCGCATCGAGGTGAAGGGGCGGCCGGTTGAGAAAAAGAGGCGCGCGCGGAGCTTCTACCGCACCCTGCAAATGGTCTTCCAAGACCCCTACGGCTCGCTCCATCCGCGCCATACCGTCGACCGCATGCTCTCCGAGCCGCTCGCGTTTCACCGCTTCGATCATATCGAGAAGCGCATCGAGCGGGTGCTCGAGGATGTGGGTCTCGGCCCCGCCTTCCGCTTTCGCTATCCGCACCAGCTCTCGGGCGGCCAGCGACAGCGCATCGCCATCGCCCGCGCGCTCGTGCTCGAGCCCTCGATCCTCCTGCTCGACGAGCCGACCTCGGCGCTCGATGTCTCGGTGCAGGCGGAGATCCTGAACCTTCTCAAGGACCTTCAGGCGGAGCGGCGGCTCACATATCTGCTGGTGACCCACAACCTTGCGGTCGTTGCACACATGTGCTCGGAGATCGCGGTCATGAACGCGGGCGAGATCGTCGAGGTGATGAGCGTCGAGCAATTGCGCCGCATGGCGCCCACGCATCCCTACACCCGCCAGCTGCTCGATGCCAGCACCGGCTATGACGCCGAAAAAGTCGCCCGCTTCGAGCGCTTTGCGTGATTATAGAAAAGTTATGTGAGTTTAGCGGATTTCATGCATACAATGATAAACTGTCGTAACTTTGCTATATTTGTGGCGCCGTACCACACGCCGCCTCAGGCCACCGTGTCCCCGATTAATCAAGCTGGACCCTGCGTAGCCGGAGCGCATTGGAGATCACCGAGACCGACGACAGGCTCATGGCGGCTGCCGCAATCGCCGGCGAGAGCAAGATGCCGACGAAGGGATAGAGCACGCCTGCTGCAATGGGCACACCAAGGGCGTTGTAGGCGAAGGCGAAGAAAAGGTTCTGGCGGATGTTGCGCATGGTGGCCTCCGAGAGCCGCCGGGCGCGGACGATGCCGCGCAAGTCGCCTTTAAGCAGCGTGATGCCGGCGCTCTCGATGGCCACATCGGCGCCCGTTCCCATGGCGATGCCGACATCGGCCTGGGCGAGGGCCGGCGCATCGTTGATGCCGTCGCCCGCCATCGCCACCAGTCGGCCCTCTTCCTGAAAAGCGCGCACGATGCGTGCTTTCTCCTCTGGCAGCACCTCGGCGCGCACCTCGTCGATGCCGAGCCGTCTTGCCACGGCCTCGGCGGTGCGGGCGTTGTCGCCCGTGACCATGACGATGCGCAGCCCCTCGTCATGGAGCGCGCGAATGGCCCGTTCGGTCGTCGGCTTTATGGGATCGGTCACGGCGATGAGCCCAGCAAGCTGGCCGTCAACAGCCACGAACATGGCCGTTTTCCCCTCACCTGCCAGTGCCTCGGCGCGGGCCGAGAGCGGGCCCGCATCGATGTTGAGCGCCGCAAGCAGGGCGCGATTGCCGAGCGCCACCTTGCGGCCCTCGACGGTGCCCACGACCCCCTTGCCGGCGATAGCCTCGAAGTCATCGGCGCCCGCAAGCGCAAGCCCGCGCTCCTCGGCGCCCGCAACGATCGCCTCGCCGAGGGGGTGCTCGCTCGCCCGCTCGAGGCTCGCCGCAAGCCTGAGCAGCCCATTCTCATCGAGCCCCGCCCCCTCGCCTTCGCTCACCACGATATCGGTAAGCCGCGGCGCGCCAAGGGTGAGGGTGCCGGTCTTGTCGACAATGAGTGTGTCGACCTTGGCAAAGGTCTCGAGCGCCTCGGCATTGCGGACAAGCACGCCCGCCTGGGCGCCACGGCCGGTCGCCACCATGATCGACATGGGCGTGGCGAGCCCAAGCGCGCACGGACAAGCGATAATAAGCACCGAGACCGCAGCCACAATGGCATAGGCCATCGAGGGCGCCGGTCCCCAGAGCCCCCAGGCGATGAATGCGATGATCGCCACCGCCACCACGGCCGGGACGAAATAGCCCGCCACCTTGTCCGCGAGGCTCTGGATGGGTGCGCGCGAGCGTTGCGCCTCGGCCACCATGGCGACGATACGCGAGAGCGTGGTCTCGGCGCCGACGCGCCGCGCCTCGATGACAAAGGAGCCCGACTTGTTGAGCGTGCCGCCCGTCACCTCGTCGCCGGGACCCTTCTCGACCGGCACCGGCTCGCCCGTCAACATCGACTCATCCACCGTCGAGCGCCCCTCGACGACGATGCCATCGACGGGAACCGCCTCGCCAGGGCGTACGCGCAAACGATCGCCGACACGAACCTCTTCGAGCGGTACCTCGGCTTCACCACCTTCGGCATCGAGTTTCAACGCGGTCTTGGGTGCGAGATCGAGGAGCGCGCGAATGGCATCCCCCGTGCGCTCGCGCGCTCGGAGCTCGAGGATCTGGCCGAGGAGCACGAGGACGATAATGACAGCGGCCGCCTCGAAATAGACGCCCACCGAGCCGTCCGGGTTGCGGAAGGCGGGCGGGAAGATGCCGGGGGCGACGGTGGCGACGAGGCTATAGAGGTAGGCGACGCCCACGCCCATGGCGATCAGCGTCCACATGTTGAGGTTACCGGTCTTCACCGACAGCCAGCCGCGCTCGAAGAAGGGCCGCCCACACCAGAGGACGACGACGCTCGCGAGCAGAAGCTCGATCCAGTCGGCAAGGCGCGGCCCCAGCCAATCGCGAATGGGCAGCCCCACCATGGGCCCCATGGCGATGACGAGGAGCGGGACCGTAAAGACTGCTCCCACCCGGAAGCGGTGTGTGAAATCGACAAGCTCGGGGTTGGGCCCGGCATCGGGGGCGGGCACGCCCATGGGCTCGAGCGCCATGCCGCAAATGGGGCATGTGTCGGGATGGTCGCGGACAATTTCGGGGTCCATCGGGCAGGTGTAGAGCGTGCCCTCTGGCATGGGCTCGGGTGCCGGCCGGCCTTCGAGATATTTCTCGGGCTCGGCCTCGAATTTCTCCTGGCAACGCGGGTTGCAGAAAAAGAACTTCTCGCCGTTGTGCCGCACCATGTATTTGGCGGTCGCGCGGTTGACGCTCATGCCACAGACCGGGTCCTCGGCGGTCAGATATTGCTCGGGGTCGGCGGCGAACTTCGTTTTGCAGCCCTCGCAGCAGAAGTGGAAGGTGTGGCCATCGTGAACGAGCGACGGCTTGCCCGCCGAGGGGTCCACCGTCATGCCGCAGACGGGATCACGCACAACGCCTTCGGGCTCCTTCGGCTTTGCCCCCCCAGCGTTGCAGCAGTCCATCGCGGTTGCGGTCTGGTCCTTGTTCATCGTCGATCTCACGCATTTCCACGTTCGGCGCTTGAAGCGGCCGTATGCCGACGTCGATCTAGTCTTTCCAGTGACTGGAAGGTCAAGGCGCATTGGCGCCTTCCCCCAATCGTTTGCTCCTTCGCCTTCACCGAGCTCAAGCGGTGACGACGAACTGGCCCATCATGCCCGCGTCCTCATGCTCGAGGATGTGGCAGTGGTACATGTAGGGGTTGTCGGGATCGGCGTAGTCGCCGAACTCGGCGATCACCCGCACCGTCTCGCCGGGGTCCACCAGCACCGTGTCCTTGAGCCCCGCCTCGATGGCCCGGGGCGGGCGGCCATCGCGATCGAGGATGCGGAACTGGATGTCGTGGATATGAAAGGGGTGCGACACCGGCGTCGGGTTGGCGATCTCCCATATTTCGATGGCGCCCAAGGGCACGCGAACGTCGATCCGGTCCATGTCCATGGCCCGGCCGTTGATCCTCATCGGGCCCCCCATCATGCCCATCATGCCGCCGCCCGGGCCCATCATGCCGCCCATGCCGCCCCGGCCGCGCCCCATCATGCCGCCCATGCCGCCCATACCGCCCATGCCACCCATCATGCCCATCTGCAGCTCAAAGCGGCGCGTGCGCTCGGCCTTGGCCGCCTGCCATCTCGGCACCTCGGTGAGGCGTCCCGGCAACGGCGGCACTGCGCGCGAGAAACTGCCGGCTCGCAGCTCGAGGATGGAAAAGGTCTCGTCGTTACCAACCATGCGGCGCATCATGCGCGCCATCATGCCGCCCATGCCCATGCCCGGCGCGCCGCCTCTTGGCGCGTCCGGATAGCTCATGAGACGAACGCTGCTCTGGGCCGCAAGCTCCACCACGATCTCGGCGCGCTCTCCGGGCGCGAGCCGCAAGCGCCGGGCGGCCACGGGAGCCGCCAGCAGACTGCCGTCCGTCCCGATGACGTGGAAAGTGCGGTCGTCGTCGAAGCCGAAATTGTAGATGCGTGAATTCGACCCATTGAGGAGCCGCAAACGCAGGCGCGGCCGCGCGACCTCCAGATAGGGCCCGACGGTGCCGTTGACGAGGATCACATCGCCCTTGTAGCCCATCATGCGGTCGTGCATTGAGGTGAGATACTCAAAGCTGCCGTCGCGCGCAAAGCGGCGGTCCTGCACCACAAGGGGAATGTCGTCGACGCCATATTCATTGGGCAGCCCGAGGTCCGCGCTTTCCTCGTCATCGACGATGATGAGGCCGGCAAGCCCCCGCGCCACCTGCGCGCCGGTGCGCCCCATAAGATGCGAGTGATACCAGAAGGTGGCCGCCTTTTGCTTGACCTCGAACCGGGGTGTCCAGGTGGCTCCCGGCGCGATCACCTGATGCGGCCCGCCATCCCATTTGGCCGGCACGTGCATGCCATGCCAGTGGACCGTTGTTTCCTCGTCGAGTCCGTTGGCGACCTGGATGTTCACGACCTCGCCCGCGCGCATGCGAGCGTGGGGCCCAGGTAGTCGCCATTGACGCCGATGGTGGGGGTTTTCCGGCCCGGCAAGAACCCCCTTGCGCCCGCGCGGATCATCAGTTCGTAGGAGCGCGCATCGCCCCGCCTTTCTCCCTTAAGAAGGGGCGGGATGGCGAGCGGCCGGTCATGGCTCACCAAACTGCGCGCGCGGCTCAAGCTATGGCCGAGCAGGCCGCCCGAGAGCGCAACGGCGCCGCTGGCGGCCAGACCTTTGACAACAGTTCGCCTTGTAAGGGCCATCGCTGGCCTCCTTGATCTCTGGTTTTGTCACCTATGGTTGCGTCGCGCCCAGGCGTCTCAGCTCTCAAGCGCGCGCCGGCGGCGGTCGTATTCCTCCTGATCGATCTCGCCGCGGGCCAGCCGCGCGTCGAGGATCTCGCGCGCGCTCGGGGCCGCCCCGGGCCGCTCTTTCGGAGCACCGCCGCCCGTCCCCGCCACCAGGCGGATGATCCAGATAAGGAGAAGGACCGCCAGCACCACCACGGCAATCATGAGGATAGGCCCGAGCCACATGCCGCCCCAGCCAAAGGGCATCCCATAACCGGTCATCATCGCGCGATCTCCTTCTTGCTGCTACTTTGGCCCAAGCCACTCGCCCCGGCGATGGCCCGCTTCAACGGTGGAGGACGCGACATCGCGTCCATGGAGTCTTGGTCTGACCGGCAGATGGTCCTTCCAGTAACTGGAAGGTCAAGGGCTTGGCCGGCACAAGTCGGCATTTTGAGCCGGCCCGCGACGCGCCGCCGCAGGCACCGGCCCGCGGCAATGGCGATTGGCCGACCGAACAAGGAGTGCTAAACGCTCGAGCAAGAACGCGAGCGTGCTTGGAGCGTGCGTGAATAAGGGATTTGCGGCAAATGGGCCTGCCTAGCATCGAAGACATGCGCATCGCCGTTGTCGGGCTCGGCTATGTCGGCCTGCCGCTCGCCGTTCATATGGCGCGGCACTTCCCCGTCATCGGCTTTGACGTCGATCGCGCCCGCGTCGACGAGCTCCGCGCGGGCCGCGACCGCACCCGCGAAGTGACCGACGAGGAGTTTGCGGCCGCCCGCACGCTGCGCTTGACCGCCGATCCCGGCGCGCTCGAGGGCGCAAATTTCCTCATCGTCACGGTGCCGACACCCATTGACGAGGCACGGCGCCCCGACCTGTCGGCGCTGCGCATGGCGAGCAAGACGGTGGGCAAGGCTCTTCGCGAAGGCGCTATCGTTGTCTACGAGTCGACCGTCTATCCCGGCGCCACCGAGGAGGTTTGCGTACCGATCCTCGAAGAGGTGTCGGGCCTCAAATACAATCGCGATTTTTTCGTCGGCTACTCGCCCGAGCGCATCAATCCCGGCGATAGCGCGCATCGCTTGCCGAACATTCTCAAAGTGACTTCGGGCTCGACGCCCGAGGTGGCCGATCTCGTCGATGCCGTCTATGGCCGGGTGGTTGCGGCCGGCACGCACAAGGCAAGCTCGATCCGCGTCGCCGAGGCGGCCAAGGTCATCGAGAACATCCAGCGCGATGTGAATATCGCCCTCGTCAACGAGCTGGCGATGCTGTTCAAGCAGTTGGGGCTCGATACGTCGGAGGTTCTCGAGGCGGCGGGCACCAAGTGGAATTTTCATCCCTATCGGCCGGGGCTTGTCGGCGGCCATTGCATTGGGGTCGATCCCTACTATCTCACGCACAAGGCGCAGTCGATCGGCTTTCACCCCGAGATGATCCTCGCCGGCCGGCGCATCAACGACGAAATGGCGTCGTTCGTGGCCACCGACATCATCAAGGCGATGCTCAGGCGCAAGCTCAGGATCAACAGCGCGCGCATTCTCGTCCTCGGGCTTACGTTCAAGGAGAACTGCCCCGATCTGCGCAACACCAAGGTGGCCGAGCTCGTGCGCGAGCTCGAGGAGTTCGTGGCCGAGGTGGTGGTTCACGAGCCCCTGGCCGACCCCGCCGAGGCGCGTCGCGAATACGGCATCGAGATTGCCGCCACATTGCCCGACGGGCCGTTCGAGGCCATTGTGCTCGCAGTGCCGCATCGCGAGATCATGGCGCTTGCGCCCGCGCGCTTGCGGGCGCTCTTGAGCGATGCTGGTCTCATCTACGACCTCAAGGCGGCCCTTCCCAAAAACGCCAGCGACGTGCGGCTCTGATGCGAGCACCCGCGACTCCGTCGGCCCCCAAGCGTCGATCCGACGCGGGGCGGGGTTTGCAACCCGCCCCGTCACGCGCCCGGCGGCTGGCAGGTCAGAAACCAGAAGTCTGAAGCCAGAAACCAGAAGGGGGGCGTGGCGGGCGGCGCTGTCGTCCCCGAAATCCCGCGGCCGGAATGGGTGCGATCTTGCACCGCCTCTCCCCCACGGGATTGTCGGGGATCCATAACCCCGAACCTCTCAGAGGCATGGTGTTCATGGGCCCAGCAGGCTCGCAGCGGGTGAGCGATCCGCGGCTGAGGGGGGGATGGACGCCATCCCCCCCTCAGCCGCGGATCGCTCACCCGCTGCGAGCCTGCTGGGCCCATGAACACCATGCCTCTGAGAGGTTCGGGGTTATGGATCCCCGACAATCCCGTGGGGGAGAGGCGGTGCAAGATCGCA
>WGBL01000015.1 GCA_015494375.1 Hyphomicrobiales bacterium
GAATAGGGGCGCGCTCCGCCCCCTGCCATCCGCCGGGTGCATGACCGGGCGGAGCGCGCCCCTATTCGGCCAGGCGCACGCGCACGCGATCACTCGTGCCGTCGGCATCGATCACCGAGAGTGTGACGAACCCGGGCCCCGCTGGTTGCCAGTAGGCCACCCGCCGATGCCCGGGCGCAGCGATCGGCTTGCCATCGACGAGCCAGGTGAGCGGCATGCGCCCGCCCTCGGCCTTGAGCATGATGGGTTGTCGCCGGCCGGGAGCGCCAGCGAGCGGCAGCTCGGCTTTGTCGGGCGGGAAGGCGATCTGGACCGGTTGCCGGAGATAGGGTCCCACGGTCTCGAAGCGGCCCGAGGTTCGAAAGCGCCTAAGCGGTGGCGGCAAGTCGGCCGAGGTCGCAAAGATCGCGTTTCGTGGAGCGGCCGGCAAGGGGGCCCGTGTGCGGCCCAGACGCTCGAAGGCATCAAACAGCAATGGCGCCGCCGCGGTCCGGCCCGTAAGGCCCGGTGTCGGCGTGCCGTCGGGGCGGCCCACCCAGGCGGCAACCACATGGCGGCCGTCATAACCGATGGCCCAGGCGTCGCGATAGCCATAGGATGTTCCGGTCTTGTAGGCGATCCCGCCGGCCCGGGCATGGGTGGGTGGCGGCAGCGTGCCGAGGAGAATATCGCCGACATACCAGGCCGCCAGTGCCGACATGAGCCGCGGCGCCTTGGATTTCCGCAAGGGCGCGTCGGCCGGGCGCTGGCGATAGCTGAGCGACATGCCTTCGCCGAGGCGAGCAAGAGCACTGTAGAGGTTTGCGAGGTCCTCGAGCGTCATGCCGAGCCCCCCGAGCCCGATGGCGATGCTGGGAGCGCCTCGGCCGGGCACGAGCGCTCGCACCCCGAGCCTGCGAAAACGGCTCGTAAGGCGCACGGGGCCAACCGCATCGAGCACCTTGATGGCGGGCACATTAAGCGAAAGTTGCAGCGCCTCGCGGATGCTGACGGTGCCGCGGTAATCGCCGTCGAAGTTCTCTGGCCGATAACTGCCGAAGCGGGTCGGGCGATCCTCAATGAGCGTCTCGGGATGCGCAAGCCCCGCCTCGAATGCGAGCCCGTAGATGAAGGGCTTGAGGGTGGAGCCGGGCGAGCGGATGGCGCGCGTCATGTCGATGGCCCCAAAGCGGCTGCCATCGAGATAGCCGGGCGAGCCGACATGGGCGCGCACCGCCCCCGTCTTGTGGGCCACGACGATGAGCGCCGCCGAAAGCCGGGGACCGAGGCGATGGGCGTGCTCTCTGACGAGGGTCTCGAGCCGCGCCTGCAGATCGCGGTCGATGGTCAGGCGGTGTTCCTGGAGAGCGGGCGTCTCGCTCACCATGCGGTCGGCGAGGTGCGGGGCATGGATGGGAAACGCGCGACGCCGCCTCGGCATGGGCGCCAGGCGCGCCTCGGCCAACTCGGCCCGGGAGATGACACCCGCCCGCGCCATGCGGGTGAGCACGCGATCGCGGGCCGCGCGGGCGATCTTGGCGTGGCGATCGGGCCGGCGTGCCTCGGGCGATTGCGGCAGGGCGACAAGGAGCGCCGCCTCGGCGAGCGAAAGTCGCGCCGGCTCCTTGCCGAAATAGGCAAGTGTGGCCGCGCGAACGCCTTCGAGATTGCCGCCGAAGGGGGCGAGCAGAAGATAGAGGCCCAGGATCTGACGTTTGCTAAAGCGCCGCTCAAGCTGCCAGGCGCGCAGCATCTGGCGGAGCTTGCCGCGGGCGGTGCGCTCGTGGCGACCCTCGAGCAGGCGCGCCACCTGCATGGTAAGCGTCGAGGCGCCCGAGACGATGCGGCCGTTGCTCAAGAGCTGATAGGCCGCCCGCGCCACAGCCCAAATGTCGACCCCGCTATGCTCGTAAAAGCGCTTGTCCTCGTAGGCGAGCAGCATGCGGAGATAGCGCGGGTCGACCTCATCGACGCCCACCGGCAGGCGCCAGATGCCGCCTTCGGCGGTATAGGCGCGGAGCAGACGGCCTTTGCGATCGGTGACGAGGACAGAGACGGCCTTAGCGCGGCCGAGATCGAGCGGCCCGAGCCGCGCGATCTTATAGTCAACCCACAAGGCGCAGCCGAGACCCCCTGCGAGGAGACCAAAAAGAGCGAGTAACAACCGCCTGCGCCATGACCGGCGCGGCTTCTGTGGTGGTTGGGGATTTTGTGTTCGCTCTCGGTCGGCACACATCGCCGTCCCTCATCGCCGGAAACATGGCCAGCATTTTGACGCGGCCCGCGATTGCCCGAAGGCGTACTGCCACGCACTGGACGCCTCTTGTGAGAGGGCTTCAATCTTTGCCCGCCATTGCGCTGGGGGTGGGGTGCGAGAGCATTCGCGGGATCGCGGCCCGCGATTGCCCGAAGGCGCTCCTGTCTATTGACCTCCCCGCTCAGCGAAGTAGCGGGCGATGCGGGCCTGGATGGCCTCCGCGGCGGCTCTCGGGTCAGAAGCCTTGGCAATCGGCCGGCCCATGACAATATAGTCGGCACCGTTGGCAAACGCCTCCTCGACATCGACGGTGCGCTTTTGATCATCGAGCGCTTTGTTTGCGACCGGACGAATGCCGGGGGTCACAATCAGGAACCGATCGCCGAGCGCGGCGCGCAACGCCGGTGCCTCGAGCCCCGACGAGATGACGCCGGCACAACCAATGGCGCGCGCGCGACGGGCCCGCGAGAGCACCAGCTCACGCACATCACAGCGAAAGCCGAGGTCCTCGATGTCGCCTTGATCAAGAGAGGTGAGCGCCGTTACCGCCAAAATGTCCACCCCCTCGGCCGCATCCACTGCCGCGCGCAAAATGGCGTCGTTGCCATGCACGGTCGCAAAGCGCGCGCCATAGTCCTTCAGCCTTGCCACGGCACGGGCCACCGTCTCGGGCACGTCGAAAAACTTGAGATCGACAAAGACCTGCTTGCCGCGGCTGGTGAGCCAATCGACAAGCTCGATATAACCGCCCGCCACGAACAGCTCGAGCCCAAGCTTATAGAAGCGCACCGAATCACCAAGGCGCGTGACCATGGCCCGGGCCTCCTCGGCCGAGGGCACGTCGAGTGCGAAGATGAGTCGCTCATCGTTGGCGATGGTCTGAGCCAGGGCCGTTCCCTCGTCGGAACGCTTGCTTCCGACGCGTTGGCTCTCACGTGCACCCCCAGGGCGCTGACCGTGATCTGCATCGGTTTGGCCGAACTTGGGCATGGTGCTCCGCCTGGGCGTCGTCGATGGCAACACAACAGTTGCGCCCGGTGATGCTCTCTGCGGCTGTTTGCGCACAGCCCCGTCGTGCATCAAAGCCGCGGGGTGTCGCAAAGCCGCGCGTCGTCGCGCGCTTAAGTGCTGCTAAGTGCTGCTAAGTGCTGCATGCGGGCGCGCACATACGCTGTCAAGGTTCGGTAGTGTCTCACTTTGGAGCATCTTACGCGACGGCGGCTTTTCGTGCTGTTTCCCCGTGCTCTTGCTCTCCGTCATCAACTCAGTTGCGCGGCCTGAGCACCACTTGCGCGCCTCGCCACCCTCCCTTCGTGATGCCTGTCCCCGGGCTTGACCCGGGGAGCAGACCCGGGCATCCAGAGCGGCAGACCAGCACCGTTGCGGCGCTTTGCCCTGGATCGCCGGCTCGAGGCCACTGCTGTCCGGTAGATTTTTCTGGACATGGCGCATGGCATTGATTCTAACCCGGTTCCAGATGTTTTGCGGATTTGGGACACGGATCGGAGGACAATGCCATGCGCCATCAAAATAGCGTATTTCACGGTCTGACCAAGTATATTCCGTGGGCCGCCTTTGAGAGGAACGTGGACAAGTACCAGGCCGACAAGGGCGTGCGCTCCTTCTACGCCAAGCACCACTTGCTCGACCTCCTGTTCGGCCAGCTCTCCGGTGCCCAGAGCCTGAGGGAGATCGAGACCGGGCTCACAAGCCACGCGAGCCGGCTCTACCATCTGGGCACGAGCCCCGTCCCGCGCTCCACGCTTGCCGACGCCAACGCCAGGCGCCCGTGGCAGCTTTTTGCCGATCTCTTCGAGGATATGCTCCCCATGGCGACGCGCAGCGTGCGGAAAAAAATATCCCAGGCCACACGCCTTCTCGATTCCACCAAGATCAAGCTGTCGTCATTGAGCAAGCACTGGGCGCGCTTCAGCGACAGCCATGTCGCGGCCAAGCTGCACATCGTCCTCGACAGCGCCGAGACGCTGCCCGTCATGGCGCGGGTGACGGCCGACAACGTCAACGACATCACCGTCGCCAAAGACCTCGAGATTGCGCCCGGCGCGACCTATGTCTTTGATTTGGCGTATTATGATTACGGTTGGTGGGCCGAGCTCGATGCCGCCGGCTGTCGCTTCGTCACACGCCTCAAGCGCTCCACCGACATCTCGGTTGAAAGCGAGCGCGCGGTGGCCAGGGGCTCTCATATTCTCTCCGATCGCATTGGCCGGCTGCCCGCGCGTCAGGCGCGATCGCGGCGCAATCCGTTCGCCAAGCCCGTGCGCGAGATCATCGTGCGCATCTCGAGCGGCAAGACGCTCCGTCTGGTGACCAACGATCTCGAGGCACCGGCCGAGGAGATCGCACAGCTCTACAAGGAGCGCTGGCAGATCGAGCTCTTCTTCAAGTGGATCAAGCAGAACCTCGAGATCGGGCACTTCCTCGGCGCCTCGGAGAACGCGGTGCGCATCCAGCTCTTTGTCGCACTCATTGCCTATTTGCTGCTCCATCTCGCCTATCTCGACCACAAGGGCGCCATTAAGAGGCTCTCGCGTTTTGCCCATCTCGTCCGCCTCAACCTCATGCATCGCCGCCCCATCGACCGCCTCCATGCCCCGCCCGAGCCCGCTCCTCGAGACCCGCGCCAGATGCCTCTGGAGCTCCCCTCATGATAAACCGGACAGCAGTGGGTCA
>WGBL01000016.1 GCA_015494375.1 Hyphomicrobiales bacterium
GTCCTGGAAGGCGACATAGATCACCTTGAGCACGGGGATGATCAGGAATGCGGCGAGAAAGGCCGCAATGACGATGGCAAGCACCAGAGGCCCGCGCTCGGCCCGTGAGACCTGCATTATGGCTATCCCCCATCGGCTGCGCCTGAGGCGCCAAGCGCCGCCCTCCTCACCCTCTTCCCGGCCGCGCATCGAACTCACTACGGACATCGAGAATGTGTCGATCCCGGACCTGATGCAAGACGGCAATCACGGTGATGTCGGAGCCCGACTCCGCGAAATAGACGGCATAGGGAAAGCGGTGCACGAGCGCCCGACGAAGATGCTTGTGCGCGATCCGGTAGCGACGCGGCCCCTTCTCGATCCGCCGAAACGTGCCTTCGATCTCCGACAGGAATTCCTTCCCAAGCCCCCGCTGGCGCGTCTCGTACCATTTGGCCGCGAGCGCAATATCGGAGGTGCCCTCAGGACGGACGAGCAAGGCCACTCGTCCTCACTCGTCCAGCTCGTCGAGAATGGCGCGCCGCACCTCCTCCCAGGATCGGGCCCCCTGCGGGTCGCGCTCATGGGCCGCGCACCGCCTGTCGAGCTCCTCGCGATGCCAATCCGGCACCTCGACGGTCTCAGGCGCCCGCCTCAATGATTCCCACAGCTCTTCCATCAACTTGAGCCGATCCACCGCGCTCAGACGTTCAATGTCAGCGTTCGTCATCACCTTGCTCATGCACCAACCCTGCCACAGAGCGCATAGACGCGCAATGCGGGAACAGGCGCCCCCCGGCGCGGCGGAGGCCGGCTCCTCAGGGCGGGGCGGGGTTTGCGGGCTCCGCCCCCATGTTCATGCCGAGCCCAGCTGTAGTGTGTCGCACCCTGCAGGAACGTTTCGGTCGGGATTGAAAAACCCCGACCGGCGGAGGGCGGAGGGCCGCGCCCCCTTGCTCATGCCGCCCCTGCAGGCACGCGTGCGGGCATGTCCGCGCCGTCACAGCGCCATCACAGCATGGACTTCGCCTTCCTCAGCGGGGCGGGGTTTGCAACCCCACCCCCATTGCTCATGCCGAGCCCTGCCGTCACGCGCCGCGCCATAAATGAACGTTCCGGCCGGGGTTGAAAACCCGTCCGGCGGCGGACGCCCCCGTCACGCACGAGCACGCACCGAGCCGTCACAACATCGACTTGGCCTTCTCGGCGAGCGCCTTGGCCTTGGCGTAGTTCGCCTTGACCATGTCGTCCCACTCGCGCTCGATCTCCGCCTGTCGGCCGGTGATCTTGGTCGTCTTCTTCTTACGCTTCTTCTTGAAGATCTTGGCAAAGTCCGGCTGGCTCGCCTTGGCGGCATCGATCGGCACCGCATCGACGAGCGCACGGGCCTCCTTGATCAGCGCCGCGGCCTCGGCGTTGGACTTGCCCGCAAGGGCGGCCTCGGCCTCCTGGATGGCCCTGACGGCCGCCTTGAGCTCGTCGTGCCGGTAGGTGATCATGACGTCGAAAAGCGAGTTGACGACATTGTACCGGCTCTTGGAGAGGGCGAGATCGAACTTGACCTCGGCTCCGAGCGACTTGTCCTTGTAGGGGTTGGGAAAGCCCGCGGGTGCCTTGGCATAGGTTGCCGGGTTGATGGGCAGGCGCATGATCTTGGGGCTGAGCAAGAGCGCCTGGCCTTCGGGCGAGAGCAGGAACTCGATAAAGGCCGCCGCCGCCTTGGGGTGTGGCGCATTCTTGACGATGGCGATGTTGGCGGGCACCAGCGTGGTCACCGTCGGGTAGCGGAACTCGACCGGATAGCCCGAGGCTTTTGATGAGAGCCCAAAAAAGTCGATGACAATGCCGATGCCGAACTGCCCGGTGTTGACGCCGTCAGGCACGCCGAAGCTGCGCTCGGTGATCGTCTTCAGATTGCCGCCGATCGCCTTCCACAGCGCCCAGCCCTTCTCCCAGCCGAGGCCCTGCAAGAGCGTCTCGACGGTCAAGTGCGTGGTGCCCGAACGCGAGGGCGCCGACATGCCCACATGGCCGAAATAGACGGGCTTGGTGAGATCATCCCATTCCTTCGGCACGGGCAGCTTCTTGGCCTTCAGGTAGCGGGTGTTCCACATGATGCCATAGCCCGAGGCGGCGAACCCCTTGTAATAGCCATCGGGATCGTTGACCGGAAAGGCGCCCACCTTCTCGGGAATGCCCTTTACCTTGACCTTGTACTTGACCAGGAGCCCATCGCCCTTGAGCACCTCGAAGGCATCGGGCGCCGAGGCCCAGAACATGTCGGAGGTGTTGTTGCCGGCGGTCTCCTGCAGGTACTTGATCCCGGCGGTGGTCTTCTTCTTCAGCATCTCGACGGTGGTGCCGGGATACTTCTTCTCGAACGCTTTCTTGAAGGTGGTGGTGGTATCCGGCGGATAGGACGTGACAATCACAAGCTTGTCCTCGATCGCCTGAGCCGCAGCGGGCCCGGTGAGCGCGAGGCTCAGTGTCGCCAGGGCCCCGGCGAGCCCCGCCAATGAGCGCTTCAGCATCTGTTTCCTCCCGAGTTGCGTTTGTGCCTTGACCCAGCGCCCTTTGGCTTGGGCGCTCTTCCCGCTGCGCCGAGCGGGCACAGCGACACACTATAAAGCGTTGTTGCGGCGCTTGACCAGCCCGCGTGCCAATCCACGCCGATGCCGCCACGAGCTGCCTGTTTGGGGCAGCGTCGCGGAGAGGGGCGGTTTGAAAAACCCCACCGGCGAGGGCAGCGACTCATCTAGGGAGGCCAATCGTCTCCAAGGAACCCCTCTCCCGTGCAGCTTCTCACGCTTGGGCGCGCTGCTCAGGCTCAGGGGCATGCCGCTCAGGCGCGCTGGAAGGGGCGGAGTGCGCTCTCGGCCGGCGGGTGGCCATAGACAAGATCGGCCCGCGCCTCGAAGGCTTCGGCAAAGCGCTCAAAGGCGCGATCGAAGACCGCACCCACAAGCAGTTGCAAGGCGCGCGAGCGCAACTCATAGGCGAGGTAGAAGTCAACCTCGCAACGCCCCTCCGAGAGAGGCCGAAACGCCCAACGATTGTCGAGCTGACGGAACGGCCCGTCGAGATAGCTCACGTCGATCTTTCTCTCGGCCGGATCGAGCACGACACGACTGGTGAATGTCTCGCGAAAGAGCTTGAACGCCACCGTCATGTCGGCAATGAGCACCGTGTTGTCGCCGATCTGCTCCCGCTTGCGTACGATGAGATCGTCACAAAGGGGCACGAATTTGGGATAGCTCTCGACATCGGCCACAAGCTCGAACATTTCCTGCGGACTGTGCCGAACGATGCGGCGCGTCTCAAACGTTCTCATGATCTCTCGTTCATTATGGTCATCTCTCGTTCATTATGGTCGCCCCCTGGCCGACAGCCCGTGACCGTGGCCCGGGTCTTTATCGTTAGGCAAGCGGCCTCACGGACACATTGTTTGGGCACAGTGCCAGCCAATTGGTTGCCCTTACGCGCGCGAGAGGGGCGTCGCTGGAACCAACGCGTGAACCGACGCCTTCACCCGCCCTTACGCGCGAGGGGGCGTCGAGGCCTGGCCGCCGCGGGCGGTTGCGCGTGCCGCCTTGAGGCGCGCAAAATCCTCGCCCGCATGGTACGAGGAGCGCGTAAGGGGGCTCGAGGCGACCATCAGAAAGCCCTTGGCGCGGGCGATGGCCCCGAGCTCTTCGAACTCGGCCGGTGGCACGAAGCGGGCGACGGGCGCATGCCGTGGGGTGGGCTGGAGATACTGCCCCATGGTCAGGAAATCCACGCCCGCCGTTCTCAAGTCATCCATCACCTGCAACACCTCATTGCGCCTCTCGCCAAGCCCCAGCATGATCCCCGACTTGGTAAACAGCCCGGGCGCCAAACGCTTGGCCTCATCAAGCAGGCGCAGCGAATGATAGTAGCGCGCCCCCGGCCGGATCGAGAGATAGAGCGATGGCACCGTCTCCAGGTTGTGATTGAAGACATCGGGCGCCGCCCCGATCACCACCTCGAGCGCCCCCGGTTTGCGCAGGAAATCGGGCGTCAGCACCTCGATCGTGGTCCCGGGCGCCCGCTCTCGCACCGCTTCAATGACAGCCGCAAAATGCCCCGCCCCGCCATCTGGCAGATCGTCGCGGTCGACCGAGGTGATCACCACATGGGCAAGCCCGAGCCTGGCGACGGCCTCGGCGACGCGCAAGGGCTCGCTCGGGTCGAGCGGGCCCGGCAGGCCGGTGCGGACATTGCAAAAGGCGCAGGCCCGCGTGCACGTCTCGCCCATGATCATCACCGTGGCGTGGCGCTTGGCCCAGCATTCGCCAACATTGGGGCAGCCCGCCTCCTCGCAGACGGTGGCAAGGCCGTGGGCGCGGATGATGGCACGGGTCTCGTAGTAGGCGCGCGATCCGGGCGCTTTCACCCGAATCCAGGGGGGCTTGCGCGGCGTGGGGCTTGCCGGGCGCCCCAGCTTTTCGGGATGCCGCGGGCGCGCCTCGATCTCGATGGCTTGGGACACATTTGCGCTTTTGCGTGTGCTTTCAAGTGCACTTTCATGCGCGCTTTCGGGTGCGCTTTCTCGCCCGCTTTCCCGCCGCCGCTTGTCGATCGTGCTTGGCATGTTGATATTTGTTCCGGTCTTGCTCCAGTGGGTCGCCGAAGGGCGGCCACGACCTCGGGGCGTCGCGTGGGGGCTCCCACCGACCACTGTCCGGGCGTGAGCACACCTAACGAGATCCTCAGGGCGAACGCACCCAGCCATAGGCGAGCATGGTCAACACCACAGACGCCGAGAAGAAATAGAGCCCCGGCATGGTGGCAGCGTCGGCGATCCCGCTCGATTTTACGTAAAAGACCATGAGCGCGAGCACAAGCACGTCAAGCATCGACCACTTGCCGAGCCACTCGAGATGCTTGAGCGGGCGCTTCCACTGCGCGCCTGGCCCGCCTTCGCCGTCGAGCGAGGCCATCGCCAGAAGATAGAGCAACTTGATCGCCGGCAGGAGTATGGAAAAGACGGCAATGAGGATGGCCAGGAACGGCTCGCCATCCTGATAAAGCGCCCAGATGACCGATGCCATCGAATGCTCGTTGGTCCAGACATAGAGCCGGCTCAGCCGGACGATGGGCAGCACCACGCCAAGCACCAGACAAACGGCGGCCGCCAGAATCGTGAAATTGAGAAGGAATCTGCGCCAGTCGATCGTCACGGCCGTTGTCGATACCCCTGTGCACTGCCCGGATTTGCTCGCGCCACGACTGTTAGCACATTATTTGAGTCTTATTTGAGTGCTGAATTTGTCTGAACTTTCGAATGGTTCGCTTGAGCTTGTGTCGGCTGCTTGTCTCGCGGGTCTCTTGGAGCCACCAGGGGCGTTCACGTCTATCGAAATAGCCGACCGGCCCATGAGGCGGACGTCAATGGCGATACAGCCGGTCTGCCCATAATGCGCGCATACCTCGGCTCTGCTCCTCTCTCGGCTCAGGGCTCGGGCCGCAAGGCCCCATAGACGGCCGCGACGGCCTTGCGCACATGGGCCTCGGTATGGCCTTCGAGGACGCGGGCCCGCGCGGCACGCCCCATGCGCTCGCGCAACGCCTTGTCGGCGGCGAGTTGCACCAAGGCCTCGGCCAGCGCCTCCGGGTCCTCGGGCGGCACGACGAGCCCCTCGATGCCATGGCGGACAAAGTCGCGGCACCCGGGCACGTCGCTGACGATGAGCGGGCGGCCGCAGGCGGCGGCCTCGAGAAGGGCGCGCGGCAGGCCCTCGCCGCCGCGGGAGGGAAAGACCGCCATGTCGGCGCGGCGCCAGACGGCGCGCACATCGCTTGTCCGGCCATGCCATCGCACGCCCTCTCGCTTGTTCCAGAGCGCAAGGCAGCTCTCGGGGATCGCCCGCGGATTGGCCGGGTCGGGCGCGCCATGGAGATCGAGATCGAGCGCAATGCCGCGCGCGCCCAGGAGCCGTTGTGCCTCGATCAGCACATCGACACCCTTCGACCACACCATGCGCCCCACAAAGCCCGCGCGCGGCCGCGGATTGTCGGGCATGGGCTGTGGGCCAAAGCGCTCCGGATCGACACCGGCGCCGCCGAGGCGCGTGGCCCGCCGGCCGATGTCCACCGGTGCGCCGAGCCGTTGCAGCAGCGCAAGGTCGTCCTGGTTCTCGACAAGGAGCCAGGAGCGGCGCCGATGCAGGAGCCAGGCAAGAAGGCGCAGAAGCGCCCCCCGCAAGAGCCGCATCCGCCGCGTGTGCCCGGCGCCCAGCACCCCGAGCCCCGTCAGATGATAGACGCAGGCCGCGCGCGGCAGGGCGAGCGCCGCCAGCCCGCCGATGGCGATGGGTTTGAGGGCAATGAAATGGACAATGTCGGGGCGCTCACGGCGCAACAGCAGAGCGAGCCGGATGAGCAGTTGCGCAGTTCGCAAGACCCCGAAATCGTGACGGTGAAAATCGACGGCCAGGACTTGAAGCCCGAGCCGCTCCAATGCGGCCCGCCCCGCGCCGATCGAGGTCGCGATGGCGGGCGCGATGGCGGCAGGTGTGGTGGAGGCA
>WGBL01000017.1 GCA_015494375.1 Hyphomicrobiales bacterium
CGTCGGGCCCCTGCGGGCGCGGGTAGAGGCCCCGCTCAAGCGCCGCCAGCGTGGCCTCGTGCGCGCGCTCCGGATCAAGCGCGAGGAGAAGGGGCCGTGCCATGTTGAAAACGGCGCTCAGCATCGTCTCCCGCTCTTCCCTCGCTCCGCCTCCGGTCGCGCGCGTTGGGCGTCAAAACGCCAACGCTTCCCGCTACCGCCTGCCCGCCCCGAGCCGTATTGACCACATTTGCGGCGAACTGCTAAGCCCCTCGCAACTTCTGGTTCTCACAAACGGGCGGCGCGGCCGGCGTGGTTGCGAACTCCCAGGGGGCTGGGCTCCTTGCTCGCATTGCTCAAGACGTGTTGATCAAGCTGACTTGATCGATGCGCGCTCACTGTTGCGCGCCCGACCAAACTGATGTCGAATAACCACAACTCTCAAGTCAAGTGAGATGGGCGTCTTCCATGCAGCCAGCGTTCTCGGCCGAAGCCATACCGCTTGAAAGGTTTCTGTCCGGCCCGGAAGTCTTTACCATTCCCCCGTTTCAACGCCCCTACACCTGGGGCGTCCGCGAGGCAAGCAAGCTCCTCGACGATGTGCTTGCCTGCCTTGGATCCGACCTCGACACGGCGCCTGACGTCACGGCTACTGTGGCGCCATTGCCTCCCGACACGCCGTCTCACTTTCTTGGTGCCATTGTGCTGATGCAGAGCGAGGAGGGCCGCCTCGACATCATAGACGGTCAGCAGCGGCTGATCACCATGACCATTCTATTGGCGGTGCTGCGCGATTTGGCGGCAGAGGCCGGCGAAGCGGCCGAGGCCGAGGCACTGCATGCATTGATTGAAGCGCCACCTGCCGCGCCCGCCTGCTATCGGCTGCGCTTGCGCGACGACGCCGAAACATTTTTCCATGATTTCGTTCAGGGACGTGGCGCGACCCTCACCAGGCGAGGCGGCCAACAGTTCACCGACTGTCAGACGCGCGTTCTCGACAACCGCGCCTACTTCCGGCGCGAGCTTAAGGAGCTCAGAAGCCACGAACGGCACGCATTGGCGCGGATCGTTTGCAATCAGTGCTGGCTGGTGCGCGTGCTCGCAAGCGACGTCGACAGCGCCTATGAGATCTTCGAGGTCCTCAATTTTGCCGGCAAGCCGCTTTCGCGTGCCGACATTCTCAAGGCCAAGCTGACAGGTGCGCTGGATACCAAGAGCGAAGGCGGTGCGACGGCAATGGCGCACTGGCAGCGCCTGCAAAACCAGCTTGGCGACAAGGGGTTCGATCGCCTCCTTGGCCATCTGCGCACCATTCACGGCCGCGGTGAGACCACAATCGTCAAGGAGAATCTGGTAATCATTGATCGCTGCGGCGGACCGACAAACTACCTCGAGGATATTGTCGTACCCTATGGCGATGCGTTCCTTGCCCTCAGGGGAATGCTCGGCGAAAATGCCAATGCCGCCAACGGCCAAATCCCAATCGGCGATGGTACAAATGGTCATGGCATAGGAACATATGGCCATGGCATAGGAAATGATCGCATCGACGGGGATGGCAAAGGCAACGGGAGCCTCGATCACGTTGAGCATGCGCGCCGCGCCTGGGAGGCCATTCGCCCCCATGTCGTCTATCTCGGCTGGCTGCGCCATCGTGAATGGGTGCCGCCGGCGCTTGCCTGGCTGGTGAGAAACGGCATCGGACACCCGCAAACCAAGTCGTTTTTTGCCGCCCTCGAGCGGCTGAGCTATGGCCTCATGTTCCTCGGCCGGGGCCGCAACCGCAGGCTTGTCCGCTTTGGCCAGGTGTTGCGTTTGGTCATGAATGGCGGCAACGAGGCCAGGCTCGTCGGAGAGCTTACAGACGATGCGAACCCGCTTGCCCTTTCGCTCAGTGAGCAGGCCAACATCCTCTACAACGTCTCACGCGACCTGCACGCCCGCAACAAATCCGCTTGCCGTCTCCTGCTCTTGCGGCTCGACGACGTCTTGAGCGGGCGCCTGACGCTTCGGCCGAGTAGCGACATCACCGTCGAGCACATCTGCCCGCGCAGGCCTTCCAAGAACGGCTACTGGGCAAAATGCTTTCCCACACCACAGATGCGCCAGCGCGCCAGCCAGCGCCTTTCCAATCTGCTGCTCGTGGAAAGCCGGCGACACCGGCAGTTGCAAAGAAAGAGCTTTGCGGAGAAGCAAAAGATCATCGCCGCGAATGGAGGAGCGCGGTTCGCGTTGTCGGACTATTTCCTGGCGGCCGAGAAGTGGACGCTCGAGGAGCTCGATGTCCGCGAAGACGAATTGATGTCTCATATCAAAGCGATATGGCAGCTGGAGGGGCCCGCCGGTCGGGAGCTCGATCGCTAGGGGCGTGCCGGGCCTATTCGGGGACAGTGTTGGTTTTTCCGATCCTGTTCAGACGATGGCACCAGCCCAAATGGGACGCAGTGTCTCCAATCAGGAGGACACAATGTCTCCAATTGAAAGGGGTTGGGCGGTTGAGGACGGCCGGCAGGGAAAAGGTGACAGGTGGCGAGAAAAGCGGTGGCAACCCCGAACATGGCTGGCAGCGCATCGGCTCCGATTTCGGCATCAGCAGACTTGCGCCGACGGGCGCGGGCGCGTCTGCTGGGTCTTGAGCAGACGGATCGGATTCGAAGGGAGATAAGCCCCGGCGCCTGCCGGCTGGCCGCGGTGCTCGTCGCCATCGTTGCGCGCAACGGGCAAGACTGCGGGCCGGATCGCGCGCATGCTGAGCATCGCGCGCAAGATCAAATGTCGGTGATCCTGACCGAACGCGCCGGCCACCTCTCGGCCCATCCTGGCCAGGTGGCCTTTCCCGGCGGCTGCATCGAGTCCGGCGACGGCGGTGCCATCGCCGCCGCCCTTAGAGAGGCGGAAGAAGAAGTGGGCCTGGCACCCGAAAGAGTCGAGGTTTTAGGCGGACTTCTGCCTTATCGAACGGGTACAGGCTTTGAGATTCGCCCGGTGGTGGGGCTGATCGAGGGCGACGTGGCGCTCGTACCAGACTGCAACGAGGTCGCGGACATTTTCGAGGTGCCGCTTGATTTCGTCATGACCGCTGCCAACTACCGCAAGAAAAGCATTGAGTGGGAAGGGGCGTTGCGCAGCTATTTCGTGATGTCCTATGCTGGGCGCACGATTTGGGGCGCAACCGCCGCCATTCTGCATGACCTCTATAAAAGGCTCTCTTAAGAAGGGCTCATAAGAAGGGGCTCAATGTGAGCTGTCGCGCCAAGCAAGAGCAGCTCCGAGCGCATGGTGGCGGCTCTTTCGCCGAGCAGGTCACGCTTTCGCAATTGCGCAATTATAAAAGGCTTAGGGGCTCATGTTGCGGATTGTTCTTGTCAATCTTCTGCTCTTTTTGCTCCCCTTTCTGCTTTATGCGATCTATGCCTGGTTCAAGCGCGACGGCGCCACGGGTGCGGCAATCCTCGATGATGCGCCCATCGCCTGGCTGCTTACCGCGGGTGCGGCCCTGGTGCTCGGTGTGATCGTCTATTTCATCTCTTTCGAAGGCGGCAAGCCGGGCCAGACCTATCACCCGGCGGTTGTCCGAGACGGCAAGATCGAGCCCGGTCATATCGATTAGCCCGTCAAGCCCCCGACAAGCCTAAGGGTCGCTCAAGCCTGTCAAGGCCACGGGCGGGCTTCGCCTGCTCTCCCTGGAACCGTGCTGCAACCGTGCTGTAGCCGGGCGGTCGATTGTGCGGCTGCTCCAAAGCCCCGTTCCAACTTGTGACACGCACAAAAGGCGCCATCACGAAAAAGTTGCTGCAAGATGTCCGGTGACGTCGTATTCGACGAAGCTCGGGGAAACCCGGGCAAGCCCGGCACCGTCCGCTCGGGAGCCGGTTGAATTGATCGCATCCACACACGAAACAAGAGCAACAAGAGGTGAGATGGCATGGGCGGCGATGTGCTCAAACCGGACCTGTGCGTCATCGGTGCCGGCTCGGGCGGGCTTTCGGTGGCGGCTGCGGCCGCCCAGCTAGGTGTCGAGGTGGTGCTTATTGAAAAGCACAAGATGGGCGGCGACTGCCTCAACTATGGCTGCGTGCCCTCAAAGGCGCTGCTGGCGGCTGCCAAGCGGGCCGAGGAAATGCGCACCGCCAAGCCCTTCGGCATCGCGCCGACGAGCCCCACCATCAACCCCGGGGCGGTGCGCGCGCATGTTGAGGCCGTCATCCGCGCCATCGAGCCCAACGATTCGGTGGAGCGCTTCACCGGGCTCGGCGTCCGCGTCATCCAGGCGCCCGCACGCTTTATCGCCCGCAATGCGGTCGCCGCCGGCGCGTTCGAGGTTCGCGCCCGGCGCTTTGTTGTGGCCACGGGCTCCTCGCCCGCCATACCGCCGATCCCGGGCCTCGAGGAGGTCGACTACTTCACCAATGAGACGATTTTCGAGAACGGGGAGAAGATCGACAGCCTGATCGTCATCGGCGGCGGCCCCATCGGGCTCGAGTTGGCCCAGGCACACCATCGACTGGGCAGTCGGGTAACCGTGCTCGAGGCGCTCAAGGCACTTGGCAAGGACGACCCAGAGCTTGCAGAACCCTTGCTCGCCCGCCTGCGTGAGGAGGGTATCGATATTCGCGAGGGCGCGCGTGTCGAGCGAGTCGAGCGTGTCGCGTGCATGGAGGGGGGCGAGGGCGCCCCGGGGGTGCGTGTGGTCTTCAGTCAGGCGGGCAGCGAGCACACACTTGAGGCCAGCCACCTGCTGGTCGCCACCGGCCGCAAGCCCAATGTCGACGGTCTCGATCTCAATGTCGCCGGCATCAAGTACGACGAGCGCGGCATCGCCGTCTCCAAATGGCTCAAGACCTCGAACCGTCGTGTCTGGGCCATCGGCGACGTGATCGGCGGCCCGCAATTCACCCATGTCGCCAACTATCACGCCGGCCTTGTCGTGCGCCAGGCGGTCTTTCGCCTGCCCGCGGCCGCCCACCACGACCGCATCCCCTGGATCACATTCACCGACCCAGAGCTCGCCCATGTCGGGCTTGCCGAGGATGAAGCCCGCAAGCGTTATCGCAACATTCGCGTGCTGCGCTGGCCCTATCACGAGAACGATCGCGCCCAGGCCGAGCTCGCCACGCTCGGCTTTGTCAAGGTCGTCACAACGCGCCGTGGCAAGATCCTCGGCGCCAGCATCATGGGGCGCCAGGCCGGCGAGCTCATCCACATGTGGTGCCTCGCCATCTCGGCCAAGCTCAGCATCAAGCATATGACAGCTTTCATCTCGCCCTACCCGAGCCTGTCTGAGATCAACAAGCGTGTGGCCTATGGCTATTATCTGCCCAAGCTCGCGAGCCCGCTCGTACGCAAGGCCGTGCAATGGCTCGCACGGCTGGGGTGACTTGGCCGATCGCTGAGGCCAATCTCTAAGGCCAAAGGGCCGGGCTAGCGCGCGCAAAACAAAAGAGCGCACGGGATGACGAAGAGGGAATGCCGGGGCGCGCACGCCAATCGAGAAACAGAATTGATGCTATCTATCCAAAACAGGCTCTAACGCCATACGAACGGCCTCACACAAAGAGCTTGGCTCGTGTTAGAGTGCCAAGGTGCTGAAGAAAACGCATAATCAGGGCGCCACACCAGGTGTGAGCGAGCAGAGCGCGCGCGAGGATCGGGGCGCTCGCCCTGAGCCCGGGCGGCCTCGGCGGCCTCACCCCACGGCCTCTCGAACCGGCGACGGCGCTGCGCCTGCGCCTCGGGACGCCGCCGGCGCAGCCAGTCAGCACGAGCAGCACAAGGGCGCCCCCCACCTCGCGCGGCCACGCAAGGGCATCGGCCTTTCGGGCAAGCTGCTCATTTTGACACTCGTGGCCGTCATGGCGGCGGAGGTTTTCGTCTTCGTGCCGTCGGTCGCCAACTACCGCAAGAACTGGCTCATGGATCGCCTGACGGCCGCTCAGATCGCCTCCCTGGCCGCCGAGGCGGCAAAAGGCGGCCGGCTGCCGGCCAAGCTGCGCAATGAGCTGCTGGTAACAGCCCAGGTGCGCTCGGTGGCCGTCAAGCGCGCCGACCGGCGCCTGCTCATCCTGCAAGAGGACATGCCGGCCCAAGTAGAAGAGCATTTCGATCTCACCACAAGCTCGTGGACGCGACTCATCATCGATGCCCTCGAGGTGTTTTTCACCACTCACGAGCGCGCAATCAGCGTCCGCGGTCGGCCGCGCTTTGCCAATAGCGAGTTTGTCGAAATCGTCGTCTCCGAAGCGCCATTGCGCGCCGCCATGATCGACTTCGGCCTCAATATCTTGGGCCTCTCAATCATCATCTCCATCTTTACCGCCTCGCTCGTCTATCTGGCGCTCAATTCGCTCCTCGTCCGTCCGATGACGCGGATGATGCGCAACATGGTCCGCTTCGGCGCCAATCCCGAGGACCCCGGCCGGATCATCGCGCCGTCGGGGCGCAGCGATGAGATCGGCACCGCCGAGGTCGAGCTCGCGCGCATGCAGAACCAGCTTGTGCAAATGCTCAAGCAAAAGGCCCATCTCGCGGCGCTGGGGCTTGCGGTCAGCAAGATCAACCACGATTTGCGCAATATGCTGGCCAGTGCGCAGCTCATTTCCGATCGACTGTCGGGCATCGACGACGCCACCGTTCAGCGTCTGCAACCCAAGCTCATCAGCTCGCTCGATCGCGCCATCCGCCTTTGCACCCAGACGCTCGCTTATGGCCAGGCCAAGGAGGCGCCGCCCGAGCGCAGCTCCTTTGGCTTGCGCGCGCTCGTCGAGGAGGTGGGCGAGAGCCTCTCGCTGCCGCGCCCCGGCGTGATCGATTGGCGCAATGAAGTGCCGCCGGCACTTGAGCTCGAAGCCGACCGCGACCAGCTCTTTCGCGTCCTCAGCAACCTTGCGCGCAATGCCGCAGAGGCGATTGAGGGCGCGAGGCAAGCGCGGCAGACGGGGCAGGCGGGGCCGACGGGGCCCACGGGCCGCGATGGGCGCGACGGGCCCGCGCACATCGCAATTGTGGCCGAGCGTCGGGCGGGGGCGGTGGCGATCGAGGTGCGCGATACGGGGCCCGGAATTCCCCCGCAAGCGCGCGCCCACATGTTCGAGGCCTTTCAAGGTTCGGGCCGCAAAGGGGGCACGGGATTGGGCCTTGTGATTGCCGCCGAGCTCGTCGAGGCCCATGGCGGCCGGCTTGAGTATGTCGACAGCGAAAGAGGGGCGACCTTTCGCATCACTCTTCCCGACCCACAATGATCGCCGGCTCCAGAGCAACCCCCGTGGCGCTCACTGCACCGTAAGGCGCAACTTGGACTGCCGATCGGGCGCACCATTGGGCCGAGCGGGGGCTGGCGGGCC
>WGBL01000018.1 GCA_015494375.1 Hyphomicrobiales bacterium
AGCAAGCGTCGCGCCATTGCTGGGACGGCGCCGTTCTTGGACGAAAGCGCCTCGCCGGGAAGAAAGCGCGCAAGCCGCTCAATCCAGGTCGCGACACGACGTGGCTCGCTCAATAGGACCAGAGCGCTGTGAGCGGAAAGGGCACCTCTGCAAAGGGCGGGGCGGCGATCTCGGCGTCATCGGCATAGGTGGCAAGCAAGACCCACTGCCCCTCGCGGAGCTCGAATGTCTCCACCGTCTGGGCGTCCGGATCGACAAGCCATAAATGGGGGACCTTGAAGGCGCCATAGATATCGCGCTTCTCGAAACGGTCATAGCGGGCCGTCGTGGGCGAGACGACCTCGCAAACCCAGTCGGGTGGGGTCTCGAACCAGGCAGTCTCGGGCAGCTCCGGCATCCTCTCCCGCCGCCAGCCGGCAAGGTCGGGCACCAGCACATGCTCGCCCAGGTGCAGCTCCGGCTCGTTCAGGATCAGCCAACCTCCGGGGCCTCCACGGCCTTTGGAGAATGGAGAGATAAGTTCATCTCCGAGAAAAGAGCTGACCATGGCATGCTTCGGCCTCGGGCGTGGATGAGTGACCAGCCGCCCGCCGATGATCTCGGCCACCAGATGGGCCGGCACCTTCTCGAGGTCTTCATAGGTTGCCCGCTTGACCGCCAGCTCACCCAAGGCCCTCACCTCCATCTCAATCGCATCATTATCGCAACGCCCGCTTGCGCGTGATGCTAGCGCAATGGGAGGCCGAAAACAAATCCATCGCCTCGCGCGGGACGGGCACAGACGCAAATTTGCCTCAATCATGCCTTGCGGCCTGTCAGCCAATGCCTTACATTTGAGGCTATGATCCGGTCGTTTCGAAGCCGGGCTCTCAAACGCTTTTGGGAGCGAAATGATGCCCGCCGACTTCCGCCGGTGGAGGTGAACCGCATCGCCATGGTCCTTGATGCACTCGACAGTGCGACAATGCCCGAGGACATGGATCTTCCGGGGCTGCACTTCCATGCTTTGGGCGGCGAGATGAAGGGGCGCTATGCCGTCACCGTGCGCGCAAATTGGCGCATCACATTTACTTGGGAGGACGGCGACGCGATCGCTGTTGACTACGAGGACTATCACTGATGGATGCACAAACGACAAGAACGCCCAAGCGCTGTCCCACGCATCCGGGCGCCCTTTTACGTGAGGTTGTGCTGCCCGCCGTCGCCCGGCCCAAGACCGAAATCGCAAAGGCGCTCGGTATTTCGCGCCAGACCCTCTATGATCTACTGAACGAGCGTCAGCCCGTGACGCCGCAGATGGCCGTGCGCCTCGCCAAACTCTTCGGCCGCAGCCCCGAGGCCTGGCTCCGGATGCAAAACGCCTTTGACCTCTGGCACGCCGTGCGCGAGGTGGATACCTCCCGCATACCGACGCTGGGCGAGGCAGGGTAACGGGGACGAGGGCGGGTGCTGCCCTTCACTCTTTCCCGGTTCATCCCTCCCCCACCTTCTCCTTCTCAACATAAACCTCCCTGCCCAGCGCGCGGAGCTACTCTCTCATTCCGGTCGGTTTGTGCCGGAACCATCAATCCGCGGCAACGGGCGAGAGGCGAAAGATCCGGGCATGGCGTGCCGCTTCGCGCGTATTGCCGGCGCGCAGAGCCTTGCGAACCCAATCGATCTTTCTCGCCTCCTCGAGTGGCAAGTATGGCGACCAGCCCCCTTCCTCGAGGATGAGCTCGACGGGCACCTCGGCCACATACTCGCCTTCTCGGACGAGCTTCATTTGCTGTTTCGTCGTCATTTCACGCGCCTCGTAAAATCTTCGGACCAGCGCTTCCTGTCAGGTCGATAAGCTGTGACGAGAACCGCCGGGGCGTCGGCACCCGCGGGAATGCCCCAGACGACGTGCAGCGGCGCACCACGCGCATCTCTTTGCAAGACCAGAACACACGGCCCCTTCGCGAAGTCGGGATAGTCCTCGACAACCATCCCGTCATCAACGCCGGAAATCACGTCGTCAACGAATATGCCGTCAGCAGCCAGCTCATCATAACCATGCGCCGATATTCTCACGTCCCCTGCGGCGACAAGCGCGCGAATGCGGGCGAAGGTCGCGCTCATCCCTCCCCGACCTTCTCCCGTTCGACATAAACCTCCCCGCCGAGCGCCCGGAACTTCTCGCTCATCGAGGCCATTCCGGCCTCGATCTCTTCTTTCGTCCCTGTCGGGGCTCCGCCCCTCCCCGCCTCTTGTTTCGTCCCTGTCGGGGCTCCGCCCCTCCTCGCCT
>WGBL01000019.1 GCA_015494375.1 Hyphomicrobiales bacterium
GGGTATCTAATCCCGTTCGCTACCCATGCTTTCGACCATGAGCGTCAGTATTGGGCCAGAGAGCCGCCTTCGCCGCGAGCGTTCCTCCTGATATCTACGAATTTCACCTCTACACTAGGAATTCCACTCACCTCTCTCGGACTCAAGACTAACAGTATTGAAGGCAGTTCCGAGGTTGAGCCCCGGGATTTCACCCTCAACTGATTAGTCCACCTACGCGCGCTTTACGCCCAGTGATTCCGAACAACGCTAGCCCCCTTCGTATTACCGCGGCTGCTGGCACGAAGTTAGCCGGGGCTTATTCTGCAGGTACCGTCATTATCGTCCCTGCCAAAAGAGCTTTACAACCCTAAGGCCTTCGTCACTCACGCGGCATGGCTGGATCAGGCTTGCGCCCATTGTCCAATATTCCCCACTGCTGCCTCCCGCAGGAGTCTGGGCCGTGTCTCAGTCCCAGTGTGGCTGATCATCCTCTCAAACCAGCTACGGATCGTCGCCTTGGTAGGCCATTACCCCACCAACAAGCTAATCCGACGCGGGCCCATCCTTCGGCGATAAATCTTTCCCCTCCAAGCGCCAAGCAAGGAGGGCGTATGCGGTATTAGCTCCGGTTTCCCGAAGTTATTCCCCACCGTAGGGTAGGTTCCCACGCGTTACTCACCCGTCTGCCACTTTCCACCTTCCCGAAGGAAGGCTTCACGTTCGACTTGCATGTGTTAGGCCTGCCGCCAGCGTTCGTTCTGAGCCAGGATCAAACTCTCAAGTTTGAGACATTCGAGACTGGCTGTACCGCCATGCTAGCCATGCCAGCAAATGCTGGATGCGCCGCCAATGGCGATACTGGACCCTGGAGACGCACAAATGCTCTCCAGGTGGCCGCTACGTAACGGGTCCCATTCACACTCCGCCTCGACACGATCAAGGCCCAACCGACACTCTCTCAGCCCAACCGACACGGCTGACACAGCCCAACCGACACGGCTGAAGCAAAATCGCGGCCGATTGCTGCCCTCGGCGGCCGAGACGGGGGTGTTCATGGTGAAACGCAGCGCCGCCAGAATTCCGTCTCGCCGACTCCCCAAAAGCTTCGCGCAACCAAAACCACGTCGGCCGCCCGAAACCCCGAGGAACCCGCCAGGACTCTACCGCCTGCGTTTCCCCTTCTTCAGTCTTCAATTGTCAAAGAGCTGCCCACCAGGCGTTGTATAGACAGAACCCTGCCACTTAAACAATGGTTCAAGTGGCCGTCAAGCGAGACCTCAACCCCAACCACTGGCTGAGACGATCTCATCTTATGGTCTTCGTGGATGCTGCCCAACGAACGCCGCGCGCCAATACGTAGCACGCTCGGCGAAAGCGCATATAAGATCGATGGGTGATTCGTGTCAAGTGGTAAAATCGCTCGATGGAGTAAGTTGGAGTAAGTTGACCCGGGAAAGGGGGCCGCGAGCAGGTCTCGGCCTGCCCTGGCAGAAGTGATACGGTTCGACCGATCACCGCCCATGCGGGTTCGCCAAGCGGTTTCGCCTGAGTCTCCTTAGTCCTTTTTGGTCTTTGTAGTTGTAGTTTTAGTCTTTTGAGTCCTTGCCCAGCACAACTGAGTCCTTGCACAGCACCACATCCAGCGCCCTTGACCAAGCTGCCTTGCGCTGCCGACCAGCCGCTCGGCCGTGCCGCAAGCGCGCCCCTCCCTTCATGCCCTCCGATCACAGCAACATAGCAACAAATCACGGCATCGCCCTGTCACAAATCCGCCCGATTGCGCCCCTACCGCTTATTCTTTAATTCTTTAACCAATTCCTAACGGGTTGGGGCTCGATTGTCTTGCATGCAACCGCTGGCATGCAGGCGCTCGCATGCAATCGCGCAGTGGGGGGCGTCTCCGTGAGAGTGGGCGTCTCCGAGAGTCGGCGGACCTTTGTCCGTCAGAGTGAGTGTCTCCGAGAGGCGGCGCACCCCTGACGGGGTTCCAGAGAGCGGTTGCTAACGACCATAGACTGGGGGACTGCAACAGGGTGACGGATCGACGCCAAGGAGCGCTGGTTCAAACCACCGAGCGCCTCGGACTGCCGACGAGGCGGTCGCGCAAGCCCGCGCGCCATATTCAACTCCGCCATGCCGCGGCCGCCGCGCAAAGTATCTACCAGTCCGACCACGTCGAAGGCCGTGCCCTCTCCCGTCTCAAATGGTTCATCAGTACCTGCCTGGCCGGCGCCGTGGGCGCAACCGCCATTGCGCTTGCCATCTATGGCTCGCTCGAGGACCCCGATGATGCCGGCATGCTGGCCTCGCTCGAGCGCATGGGCCGCGAGGCGCTCAAGCCGGGCCCGCATCCGAAAGGCGGTGCCAAACAGGGCCTGCGGGTTGCGGGCAAGAAATCGGACATGATCCAGGGCACCAGCAGGGGGCTTCTCGCGCGCTATGATATTCGCGTCCACAGCCGCAAGCGCCTCGACGGCGACGAATTCGTCGTGGTTGAACCCTATGTGCGCATCGTCGCCCAGCTTGCCACCAAGCCTCCCAAGGAAAGCGATCTCATTCCGCCCTTCAACCCCTTCAAGCTCTATGGCGACACCAAGCCGATCGGCCAGAGCGGCCCCGGTGGTGATGCCCGGGACGCCAGCGGGGGGGTGCTCATTCGAACGCTCGAGCCGGCCGACGGTCTCTTGCCGCTCGAGGATGGCCAAGAGCTCGGCCTCGACGAGGTGGCTGAGATCGTTGCACTTGCGGGTGAGGAGTATGACGGCCCAATTGGAGCGGCCAATGGCGCACTCGACAAGGGAGATGGGCGCACATTGAGCAGTGGCACCGACGCTGTCGCCAGCTTGGGGCGGAGCGAAGAGGTAGCCCAGGTCGAGAACACGACTGAACTCGTCAAGACCAGGATCGAGGCCGGGCGCGATGATACGGTCGAGGGGCTCGAATCGCAGATCGTCAAGGTTGCGCGGGGCGATACGTTGATGAGGATTCTCGGCCGCCTCGGTGTCGAAAAATGGCAGGCGCGGCTTGTTGCCGAGGCTGCAGCGCCGGTGCTCAGCAAGGCGCCGCTCAAAGTCGGCGAGGAGCTCCATCTGACGCTCGCGCCCTCACCCACCCGCAGCGACGCCATGGACCCCGTGCGGGTCTCGCTCTTCGGCACCGGCCACCAGCACCGCTTCACCCTCGTGCGCGATGAGACTGGCCGTTTTGTGAGGCGCGCCAAGCCGCTTCTCGCGCTGGCATCCGCTCCCCATTCAAGCGGCGGTTCTTTGCGGCGGAGCACGCTTTATGAGAGCATCTACCAGGCGGCGCTGATGCAAAACATCCCGCCCGAGCGCATCATGCATGTTTTGCGCATTCACGCCTATGACACGGATTTCAAGCGTCGCGTTTCGCCGGGCGACGGCATGGAGCTTTTCTTCGCACTCGAGAAAGACGAGGGTAATGGCCGCGAGAGGCTTGGCGAGCTACTTATGACGGCGCTCACCGTGGGCGGCGAGACGCGGCGCTTTTATCGCTTTCGCACACCCGATGGGGTTGTCGACTACTATGACGAGAACGGAAACAACGCCAAGAAGTTCCTGATGCGCAAGCCGGTCAAGGGTCAGGGTGTGCGGCTGACATCGACATTCGGCATGCGCTGGCATCCGCTTCTTCGGCGCCGCAAGATGCATTTCGGCATTGACTGGGCGGCCAAGCCCGGAACCCGTGTGCTTGCCGCGGGCAGCGGCACAATCGAGTTTGCCGGCCGCAAGGGCGGTTATGGTAATTTCGTCCGCATCCGCCATCGCAACGGCTATACGACCACCTATGCGCATATGCTGCGCCTGGCCCAGGGCGCAAAGGCGGGCGTCAAGGTCCGCCAGGGGCAGGTGATCGGCTATGTCGGCTCGACGGGGCTCTCGTCGGGGCCGCATCTCCATTTCGAGGTGCTCGTCAACAATCGCCCCGCCAATCCGCTCAAGATCCATGTCCCGCGTGAGCGCCAGCTCCGCGGCAAGCTGCTCGCCGAATTTCAGAAAGAGCGGGCGCGCATCGAGGAGCTCATGGCCTTGCCGCCGGTCAAGACGCACTTCGCCCAAGCCACACGACGTTGAGTGCGCGCGCTCTTGACTTTCGTTTCAATCAGCCTGTCAAGCCCATCAAATTTCATACGTGAAATTTCATGCGAGGCGCATCTTCAGGGTACTCCATCGGGTTAGAGCAAGGCATTGCGGTTTTGCTCGAGCGCGCCTGAGCCGCCTCCTACGAAACGGGCTCCGCCCCGCTTGCTCTCTGGTTGCTCTTTTGCCCGCCCCTCTTTAGAAGCACCCCGAAAGAGGCGAGGCATAGGCTTCTGAAGCGGCCCGAGCCATGAGCGCCGCTGGAGCAATTGGGGAGCACGAGAATGCGTATGGTCCTGCTGGCCGCCGCCGGCGGGGCGATCGGAGCGGCCGGTCGCTACCTCACCGGGCTCTGGGCGCTCCGCTACTTTGGTTTCGGCTTTCCTTGGGGCACACTGATTGTCAATGTCGTGGGCTCGTTTCTGATGGGGCTCCTTGTCGCGTATATTTTATGGAGGGGAGCGGAGAGCGATGCGCTGCGGGTCTTTCTTGCCACTGGTGTGCTTGGCGGCTTCACGACCTTTTCCGCCTTCGCGCTCGATTTCACGGTCCTCATGGAGCGGCGCGAGCTGGCCTCGGCCCTTGCCTATCTCTTTGCCAATGTCGGATTGTCGCTTGCCGCGATATTTGCGGGCCTGGCGATGATGAGGCAGCTCTTGCAATGAGCTTCCTCAGCAAGCCTTTGTGACGAGCGTCTGCAAGGAGCTTTTGCAAAGAGGTCTTTCAAAATGCGTCTCCAAGTCTCCAAGGAGCTTTTGCAGTGAGCCTCCCGTCTGCGAGAAGCCTTGGGCAGCTTGATCACTGAACTAATGACCGGGGTGCGCACCATCGAGGTCACCGAAGACGAGGCCGGCATGCGCCTCGACCGCTGGTTTCGCCACCACTTCCCCGGCCTCAAGCACGGGCGCCTCGAGCGCCTTTTGCGAACGGGGCAGATCCGCCTCGATGGCCGCCGCACCAAGGCCGGCGAGCGCATCGCGCCCGGCCAGCGGGTGCGGGTGCCCCCGGGGATTGCCGATATTGGAAAGCTGTCGGGCCCCGCGAATGGGACCACCGCCGAGAGGGGCACTCGCCCAATCAGCAAGACCGAGCGCGCATTCATCGAGCGCCTTGTGATCCATCGCGACGCGCATGTCATTGCGCTCGCCAAGCCGCCCGGCCTTGCCGTCCAGGGCGGCTCTGGGACGGCGCGCCATCTCGATCGGCTGCTCGATGCCCTTGCTCCGCCGGGTGGCGAGCGGCCCAGACTTGTCCACCGGCTCGACAAGGATACGAGCGGCGTTCTCCTCCTCGCCGCCACGCGCCAGGCGGCAGCCAAGCTCACCAAAGCCTTTCGCAGGGGGGCCGCGCGCAAGGTCTACTGGGCGCTTGTCATCGGCCGCCCGAGACCCGAGGAGGGCCTGGTGACACTGCCACTCGTCAAGGCCCGCGGACTGGGGCGGGGTGGCGCACGGGCCGGCGAGCGCGTCGCTGTGGCGGACGCCGACACACCAGGGGCGCGCCCGGCGCGCAGCCACTATCGCCTCGTCGCACATGCGAGCGACCGGTTGAGCTGGCTCGAGCTCAGGCCCGAGACCGGGCGCACCCATCAGCTGCGAGTCCACATGAGTGCCCTCGGCCATCCGATCGTGGGCGACGGCAAATACGGCGGCGCCAGGGCCCACCCGGGTGGCGAGATCGCTCGCAAGCTTCATCTCCATGCCCGAGCCCTGACGGTGCCGCATCCGGCGGGCGGCACCTTCCATATCCGCGCGCCGCTGCCCGATCATATGGCCGCCAGTTGGGCGCTCCTCGGCTTCGAGGAGGCGGCGGGCGATGCGCTTATCGAGATGCACGACGAGGAGCAGGGCCCATGACCACAGACGGCAGCGACGAGCCCTGGCTCATCGTTTTCGACTGCGACGGCACCATCGTTGACAGCCAGCATGTCATCGCCGAGGCCATGGCGCACGCCTTTGTTGCGGAGGGCTTGACGCCCCCTTCGCTCGAGGCGGTGCGGGCCATTATCGGCCTGTCGCTGTTCGAGGCGGTCGCACGACTCTTCGGTGAGACAAATGGGACCAAGAGCAATGGAGGCGAGACCGGTCGGCGCCGCCGGACGGTCCAGTTGGGCGCCGCCGACGAAGACGAGGCCCGCATCCACCGCCTCGTTGCGAGGTACAAGCGAGCCTTCACCGAGCTTCGCCAGCGCCCCGGTCACCGCGAGCCGCTTTTTGACGGCGCCCGGCAGACGATCGAGCGACTGGCTGGCTTGGAGACGGTGCTTCTCGGCATTGCCACCGGCAAGTCCCATGTGGGCGTCACGCGACTTCTCACCCGCGAGGCGCTTGCGCACTGTTTCCACACCATCCAGACGGCCGACACCTCGCCCTCGAAGCCACACCCCGACATGATCGAGCGGGCCATGGCCGAGACGGGTGTCGCGCGTGACCGCACCGTCATGGTGGGGGATACGACGTTTGACATGGAGATGGCGCGGGCGGCTGGCGTCCATGCCATCGGGGTTGGCTGGGGCTATCATGCGCCCGCAGCGCTCAAGGCGAGTGGCGCGCGATGGATCGCCCCCGATTTTGCGGCACTCGAGAGGGTGCTCTTGCGGCACGCAAGCGATTGAGCGCGCGGCAACTAAGCGCGCGGGCGGTGAGCAGGCCTGGAGAAGAGCGTGCGCACGGGAACCATCCGCGGCAAGCAAGAGCAGGCCGGAGCAACGGTTGGCGAACGATTGGGGAAACAAGGGGTGCCAACGGATGGCGAACAAGGGGCGCCGAGGCGAACGGCCGGTCGGCGCGAAAGGGGCTCACAAGTCCCCAAGGGCCCCCAAAGATCCGCAAGGGCCCCCAAAGATCCGCAAGGGCCCCCAAAGGCCCAAGATGCATGAGCGACAATCGCGCCATGGCTTCGGTTGCAAAAAAGCGATTCTACAAGAGAGTGACGGTTGCCGCATCCGGCGCCCCCGGCACTCAAGGAGAGCAGCACTTCGTGGTCGAGCTCGACGGCCGGGCCGCACGGACACCGGCCGGCCGCACGCTCGCGCTGCCCCGGCGCCCGCTCGCAGAGGCGATTGCCGAGGAATGGGCGCGCCAGGGCGAGACCATTGCGCCTGATGATATGCGGCTCACACGGCTTGCCAACAGCGCCCTCGATTTGGCGCAAGGCGCCGAGGGCGCACGCGATCTCATCGCCAAGATCGTCGCCTATGCGGGCTCCGACCTCATCTGCTATCGCGTCGAACACCCGCAAGGGCTTGTCGCCCGCCAGGCTGCGCACTGGGACCCGATCCTCGCCTGGGCCAGCGCTGCGCTCGGCGCCAGATTCCACTGTGTGGCCGGGATCGTCCACAAGCCCCAGCCACGTGAGTCGCTCGCGCGCATCGAAGCCGCTCTTTCAAGGCTTGATGCCTTTGCCCTCGTTGCGCTCCACGAAATGACGACACTCATGGGCTCGGCGCTGCTGGCGCTCGCAACGGCTCGCGGCCGGCTGAGCGCTGCCCAGGCGTGGGAAGCGGCCCATGTCGATGAGGACTGGCAGATCGAGGCCTGGGGCGAGGACGCCGAAGCCCGCGCGCGCCGGGAGCACCGCCGGCGCGACTTTCTCGCCGCCACGCGATTCTTGCGCCTGGCGGCGCCTCACCGTCCGGTGCTTAGGGAGCATTGACGTCGGTAGGACGGCGATGGCGTCAAGAATGGGAACCCCAACCAGAACGGCGATGGCGTCAAGAATGGGATGCCCAACCAAAACCCCAACCAGCACATTGTGATCCCAAGTGGGTCCTTTCGCTCGGCAAACCTATACCGACAAGGCCACTGATACC
>WGBL01000020.1 GCA_015494375.1 Hyphomicrobiales bacterium
CCTATCTTGCGAATGTTGCTGCTCTCGCTTTCGGGGGAAAAGGCAGCCAGTGAGCGCCTGCCTTTGGCCGTGTGTCCTGTGCTGCCGACCATCTGCTTGGAGCGCCTCGCAAGGAGCTGACGCTGCCGAGCTGGCGCGCAGACACAAACCGGGCCGACGATGACGTCGAGGAAAGGCGGCGGGACCTCTCCTCGACGTCATTGCCGGGTTCGCGCCTGCGCGGGCACAGGTGCCGGCAGGGCGGCCTTTAGCTGAGCTTGGCCTTCTTTGGGGCGGTGCTCGTGGCGGTGGTGCTGGTGGGGGCGCTGCCTAGGGGGCTGTTGGCGCTCGACTCGTTGCTCGGCGCTCGGGGCGGCGCGACGGAGGCGCCGGGCGCGTCGGCACCATCGGCGGTGCGCGCTGTCCCATCGGCGCCAGCAGCAGGAGCGCCATCGGTTGCGATCAGTTGCGAGCGGCAGAGCCGCTCATAGACGCCACCGCGGGCGAGAAGCGCCCGGTGGCTGCCTTGCTCGATAATCCGCCCCTCCTCCATCACACAGATGAGATCGGCGTTCTGCACCGTCGAGAGGCGGTGGGCGATCACCAGCGTCGTCCGCCCCTCGGCAAACCGCCCGAGCGCCTCCTGCACGGCGCGCTCGGATTCGGCATCGAGTGCGCTCGTCGCCTCATCGAGGAGCAGGATGGGCGCATCCTTGAGGATGGCCCGCGCAAGCGCGATCCGTTGGCGCTGGCCGCCGCTCAGGCGCATGCCGCGCTCGCCGATGACGGTGTCATAGCCCTCAGGTAGGGCGGCGACGAAATCGTGCGCCGTGGCGGCCTTGGCGGCGGCCATGATCTCCTCGCGCGTGGCCCCAAGGCGCCCCAAGGCGATGTTGGCGGCAATGGTGTCGTTAAAGAGCGTGATGTCCTGACTCACCATGGCCACCGCCTGGCGCAGGCTTGCAAGGGTGACCGCGCGCACGTCCTGGCCGTCGATCAGTATGCGCCCGGACGAGATCTCGAAAAGCCGCGGCACCAGGTTGATGACCGTCGACTTGCCCGCCCCGCTCCGCCCCACGAGTGCGACGACGGTGCCGGCGGGCACCTCGAGCGAGAACGCGCGCACGGCGTGGCTCTCGCTTCCCGGATAGGTGAAGTGCACATCCTCGAAGCGGAGTTCTCCGGCGCGCACCTCGAGGGTGCGGGCGCCCGGCGCATCGACAATGCGGGGTGCCTCATCGAGGAGCGCAAAGACCCGCTCGGCGGCTGCCAAGCCTTCCTGGACGCGGGCGTTGAGATTGCCAAGGCCCCGCAGCGGTTGGGCCGCCATGAGCAGTGCACTGACGAAGCCCGTGAAATCGCCCACCGTATTGACGCCCGCAGCGATGCGATAGCCTGCAAGCGCAATCACCCCCGCAACCGCCAGGCCGCCGAGCGCTTCCAGCATGGGGTCGAGCCGGGCCTTGGCGCGCACCGTCTTCATGCGCAGCCGAAAAATGTCCTCAAAGCGGCGGTTGATGCGCGCGCGGGCGTAGTCCTCGAGGCGATAGGTCTTGATCAGCCGGGCCCCGCCGAGCGTCTCGGCGAGCTCCGCCGTCATGGCGCCAAGCTCGCCCTGGGTGCGCTTGGCGACCCGGCGCAGCCGCTGGCCGATGCGCGCAATGGGAAAGCCCGCCAGCGGATAAAGGCCGAGGACGATGAGCGACATGAACCAGTCGAGATAGAACATCGCCGCAATGAGGGCGATGATGGTCAGGATGTCGCGAACCGCCGAATTGAGCACACTGAGGGCCGCCAGCTGGATGTAGTTCATGTCGTTGGTGAGCCGCGAGATCATGTGCCCCGGCGCCTCGCGGGCGAGGCGCGCGAAATCCGAGCCGATGAGATGGCTGAATATGTCGCGCTGGATGTCGACCACCATGCGCAGGACAATGCGCTGGGTGGCGACGGTCTGGAGATAGAGAAAGAGGCTCTTGAGTGCGGTGATGACGACAATAACGATGAGAACGGTCGCAAGAAACGTCATGTCGCCATCCGCCAGTGTGTCATAGGAATACTTGATGACCAGCGGATAGAGCCCCGTGGTTGCGGCGACCACCGCCATGAGGAGGAGCGCCACCACAAGTGCGCGCCAGCGGTGGGCGATCCAATCGCGCCAGCAGCGCCTGAGAAGCTGCAAGGTATTGTCGTCGAGTGTGCGCCGCTCGGCCGCAGCTCGGAAAGGCTTGCCCTCGCCCTCTGGCATGCCCTCACCCCCTGGTGTGCCCTCGCCCTCGGGCTTTCTTTCACCCTTAGGCTCGCTCTTGTCTGTGGGCTCGGTGGTCATCGGCTCATTTGTGAGCTGGCTTGCCGCCCCCCTCTTGCACGCCAGCTTCGACACCAGGCCCCGACGGCGAGCGGTCGTCACTTGTGGGGTCGAGCAGTCGGTGCAGGTGGACTATGAAATAACGCATGTGGGCATCGTCCACGGTCTTTTGCGCGGCCTCTTTCCAGGCATCATAGGCGCTTTTGTAGTCGGGATAAATGCCGACGATATCGAGTGCGCCCGGGTCGGCAAAGCGGGTGCTGCCGATTGTCTCCAACGCGCCGCCGAAGACCAGGTGAAGCAACTGCGGCTTGCCGTCGTGCTTTCGGTGCTCGCGTCGACCGTCGTGCTGACCGTCGCGCGCGCCCCCGACGTCACCTTCCGATCTGTCAGCCATTGGCGGCGCAGTCTCCCTGATTGAGTTGTGCGAGAGCGGGGTTTTTCGTGGGCCCGAAACAAGACATTGGTTTACCGTCCTTCCACCGTGTTCCTTAAGCGCTGCTGAAGGTTTTTCGGCCATATTGAGCGCCACATGCCGCACCGTGGCAAGCGCGCTCAGTGGTTAGCGGCAGGCGTCAAACAACGAAAAAAATCATGACGGACCGGCCAGGGAGCCGGGCGGATCAGCTGGCGGCACGGTGCCTCGGGAGCGCAAGGGCGTGGGAAACCGAGGGCCGTGCCATTTTGCTCGTTGTCTCCACGAGTGTCGTTTTCACCAGTCTCGTGCTCTGTGCCGCGAGGTCTGCGCAACGATTGTCCTCGCGCTGCATCCGGGACTGTCGGCTGCTCAGGGCATTGCGGCAAATGCGCCGCCAATCCAGCCATCGGCGAGAATGCCAGCAAAGATCACGAGCCCAAGATCGCGGTTGGCGCGGAACCGCTCGAGGCAATGCGCCGGATCGTCGATCTCGATGGTGGCGATCTGCCATGCCATATGGCCGGCGGCAACCGCCATCGCCACGAGGAAGAGGGCGCCCGCGCCGGCTCCTAGGCCCGCAATCACGATCCCCACCCAGGCGAGGCCATAAAAGAGCACCAGCCAGTGCCGCGTGCGCTCGCCGAACTTGAGGGCTGTCGATTTGAGGCCGATGAGCGCATCGTCCTCCTTGTCCTGATGGGCATAGATGGTGTCATAGCCGATGGTCCAGGCGATCGTGGCACCATAGAGCACGAGGGGCGGCCAGTCGAGGCGGCCAAAATGGGCGGCCCAGCCCATGAGCGCGCCCCAGGAGAATGCGAGGCCGAGAAAGAACTGCGGCCAGTAGGTGAACCGCTTCATGAAAGGATAGATGGCGACGAGCCCGAGCGAGGCCACACCAAGCATTACGGCAAAGCGGTTGAACTGCAAAAGCACCACGAGGCCGGCAAGGCAGAGCCCAAGCATGAAGATGAGCGCTGCGCCCGGGCTCACCTGGCCGCTCGGCAAGGGCCGCGAGCGGGTGCGCGCGACCTGGGCGTCATAGTCGCGGTCGACGAGATCGTTATAGACGCAGCCCGCCCCGCGCATGGCAAAGGCGCCGATGGCAAAGAGGCCAAGGTGCCATAGGTTGGGCAAGCGCCCGCCGTCGGCGAGTGCCGCAAGCGCCGCCGACCACCAGCACGGCAACAGCAACAGCCAGGTGCCGATGGGCCGGTCGGCGCGGGCGAGCCTCAGATAGGGCCGCGCGAACGGGGGCGCGAAACGGTCGACCCAGTTGTCGGGTGGGGCATCGGCAACCCGGGATTCGACGGGCGCCTCAGCCATGCGCGCCCTGACGCCTTCAGGCGCCTCACGTTCCTTTGTCGTTTCTGGCATGGGGCTCAGGCTATCATGTCGTCGCCAAATCGCGATATCGTCATGTCGCAAGTCATGTCGCAATATGTGGGGGCATCGGCATGTGGGGGCGTCGGCCGCCACGATATGCCGGGCGTCGACCGCCAAGGGTGCCCCGCCGGGTCAGCTGTTCTGTGCCCCGATATGGTCTTTCTGTGCAACCAGCCGGATGGTCTGTAAAGCCACTTGGCAGCTCCCCTTCTCAAGCGCACCATGACCGGGAGATCAAAGGGACATCAAGGGGACCATGAGCAGCCGAATGAAACCATGAGCAGCCGATCAAAGGCACAGCCAGCGAGGTGCTTGCGGCGCCGCCTGTTCGTGAGCGGCGATCTTGCCGCCGGCAGGCTTCTTTCGACGACGCCCGCCCAGCACCACTACCTCGCCCATGTGCTGCGCGCGCAGAAGGGCGATTGTGTGCTCGTCTTCAATGGCCGCGACGGCGAGTGGCGAGCCGAGATCGGCGCACTTGATCGCCGCACCTCTGTGCTCGTCGCAGAGGAGCAGGTACGCCCCCAGTCGGGCGGCCCCGACATCGATTATCTATTCGCGCCCCTCAAGCGGGCGCGGCTCGACTATATGGTGCAAAAGGCAACCGAGCTTGGCGCCGCGCGCCTCCGCCCTGTGCTTACGGCCCATACCGATGCGCCGCGGCTCAATATGGCGCGGCTGCGCGCCAATATCATCGAGGCGGCCGAGCAGTGTGGTGTGCTGCGTGTGCCGGAGCTCAAGGCGCCGATGGCGCTTGCCGAGTTGCTTGCGAGCTGGCAGCCCGCGCGACGGCTCATCTTCTGTGACGAGGCGGCGCCTGTGGCTGATCCCATTGCCGCACTCGACCGGCTTGCACCAGGGCCGCTCGCGGTGCTGATCGGGCCCGAGGGCGGCTTCTCGGCCGAGGAGCGCGCGGCGCTCCTGGCTAGCCAATTCGTCACCGCCATCTCGCTCGGCCCCCGCATCATGCGCGCCGACACAGCTGGCGTCGCGGCCATGGCGCTCATTCAGGCCACCCTCGGCGACTGGCGCGGCGGCGCCGGCGATGAAGCCCGCAAGTTGTGCGCAAGGTCTTGATTTGCCGTGAGGGGCGCCGCCAATTTGGGGGCTTGCCAGGCGGGCGTGCAAGCGCCATATCACGGGCTCGAGACGCGCCCTCGAGACGCCACCGTAGAAAAGGCCCCGCAAGGGCGACCCGTGAGAGGTTGCCCCCGAGAGGTTGCCCAGGAGAGGTTGCCCAGCAGAGGTTGCCCGCAAGAGGCGCCCCGCCAGTGGTACCCACTAGAGGCGTTCACGAGTGGCGCCCGCGAGTGGCGCAAAGTGGCGTCCGCGCCGCCGCCAGGAGAGGCCAGCATGTCGACGCGAGAGGACGCCGGCGAAAACCTGATCATCGATTCGCGCGAGGACCTCATCGCCTATTTTGCGGCGGGTGAGAAGCCCAGAGCGCGCTGGCGCGTCGGCACCGAGCATGAAAAATTCGCCTTCACGACTGACGATTTCAAGCCGCTCCCCTATGAGGGCGCACGCGGCATCCGC
>WGBL01000021.1 GCA_015494375.1 Hyphomicrobiales bacterium
GACGATGTCGGGCCGGGCCTTGGCGAGCCAGGTCTTGAGCCCCTCGGTGCGGGCCTTGATGCCGTTGATGTTCCAGGTGGCAATAAGCATTGCTGTGGTGTTCCTGCTCTCAGCCTCTCCGACCAGCCCGGCGAGCCCTGCAAGGCAGCCACCCGTCCAGGGGCGCGCAAGACCGCAAATCCCTTTGAGCCGCCTCCAGTTCTCTCAAATTGTCTCAAATTTTTTTACGAAATTTAGCGAATTTGGGCGGTACAATTGTGTGTTGTGCAAGTCGCGGCGTGGGCTACCGGCAGGCGACCGTAGCCAAACCGCCCGGTGCCCCCACCCAAACGCGCGAAAACGCCAAAGGAGTGCATCACGTGGACTATACGCTCTATGAGGGCCGGCGCTATCATCGCAACCTCTTTGTCAGGGTTGCGAGTGTCATCAATTTGTCGCTCGTGGCGGCGACGATCTTCGCGTGGCCCTATGTTGCGCTCATACTTGCAGACCCGATCGGTGCGGCCTCGCATGCCGCGCTCAGCCGTGTCGCCAGCCCGGCACTGTTTGACTTTCCATTTGTCGTGATCTGGGGCTTGCCCCTTGGCATGACGGTGCTTTCTTGGGTGCTCTCGCACCTCGGCGCACGCGAGCTTGCGCGCCTTGCCGCACTCTATCCGACGGCGCTCTTTGCCACCTCCTGGTTCTGGTTTCATTATTTGCGCTACTCGCTGCTGAGTGCGTGAGAGGATGGAGCTGGCGGGCCGATATCGTCAACACACGCGCCGCCTGTTTGCGGCCTCGCTGCGGGCGGCGGAGGGGGGGCCACTTGCCACCCTTTATCTCGCCGGCCACCCTTATCCCTACAGCGAGAAGCTGGTGCCGCAACCGCAGCCTGAAGTGGCATTGGGGTTGTCGATCTTGAACGCCGCGCCGATGAGATTGTCGACGAAATCGATTGTCGAGCCCGCCATGTATTGCAGCGAGATGGGGTCGATGAGCACCGTAGCGCCATCGCGCTCGATGACGAGGTCGTCGGGCTCACGCGTCTGGACAAGATCGAAACGATACTGAAACCCAGAGCAGCCCCCGCCCTCGACGCTCACCCGGAGCATGGTTCCGGGCGGCTCGTCGGCCACGATTTCACAAATCCGCCGCGCCGCACTGGCGCTCAATGTCACCGGTTTCTGCTCCAACACATCCATGGTCGGTCAACCTTTCGGTTTCGTCGGTGGGCGGGCCGCAATGCGGCTTGGCATGAAGTTCGATTATTTCCACTATTCAATTGCGATTATGAAGAAGGTTGCGAGTGCGGACGCCCCATCTTCCAGTCATGCCACGATGCGGTGCGCCAGCCAAATCCAAGATAGGTGCTCGAAGGCCATTGTCAAATGGAAGCGGCGTGTTAGGAGGGCTGGGCAGTCGCGAATCATCGCTCATCATGTTGAGCGATGATCATTTGGAGGAGCATGCGGAGGTGCGCGAGCGTCCATTGCGCGCAGCCGCGACCCGGCGCCGGAGAGCCACGTTGGGCAAGAGCGCGACAGAAAAAGAAAAAGCGGGTACGCCCGGAGCCTCCTCGGCTTCGGAAGGTCACGCGCCCCACGCAAGGCCGGCCGAACCGGCGCCCCTTGCAAGGCAGCCTCGACCCGCGCCCTATGCCGCCAGCCGGGTGCCGAGCCGTGGCCGCGTGCATGCCGAGCCCGACTGCCCGACTCGCACCCCCTTTCAGCGCGACCGCGATCGCATCGTCCATTCGAGCGCCTTCCGTCGCCTCACATACAAGACGCAAGTCTTCCTCTACCACGAGGGCGACCACTACCGCACACGCCTCACCCATTCCCTCGAGGTGGCCCAGATTGCGCGCTCGCTGGCCCGCCTCCTGGCGCTCGACGAGGACCTGGCCGAGGCCATTGCGCTCGCCCACGACCTCGGCCATCCCCCCTTCGGTCACGCCGGCGAGCGGGCGCTCGATAAGGCCATGGCCGAGTTCGGCGGCTTTGACCACAACGCCCAGAGTCTCAGGGTGGTGATGCTGCTCGAGCGCCGCTATGCGGCCTTTGACGGCCTCAACCTCACGTTCGAAACGCTCGAGGGCCTGCTCAAGCACAACGGGCCGGGTGCATGGTCCTCCTCGCTTGCTGAGCTTGTCTCGGGGCTTGACTTCAGTCCCACGCTTCATGGCGGCGCCGAAGCGCAAGTGGCCGCACTCGCCGACGACATCGCCTATAACAACCACGACCTCGACGATGCTTTGCGCGCCCGACTGATTGAGCTCGAGATGCTCGAGGGCCTGGCGCTGACGGCGCCACTTCTCGAGGAGGTGCGTGGACTGCGCGACGACCTCGACGGCGCCCGCGCCATCTATGAGCTCAATCGTCGGCTGATCACGACGATGATCATGGATGCGGCCCGCGAGAGCGAGCGGCGGGCATGCTCTTGGCGCCTCGAGAGCCCCGAGGCGGTGCGCACCGCGCCGGGGCCGCTTGTCGCCTTCTCCGAGCCGCTCGTGGCGGGGCTCGATGAGCTGCGACGGTTTCTTTATCAAAGGGTCTATCGGCACGAGCGAGTCATGCGGGTCATGAGCGCCGCCGAGAAGGCAACGCAACGCCTCTTTGAGCGCTATTGGCAGGAGCCAGAGGCGCTTCCTGGCGAATGGCGCCGCCTCGCTGCGGCGTCGGGTGATGATCGCGCCCGTGCCCGCACCATCGCCGATTTCATCGCCGGGATGACCGACCGCTATGCCATTCAGGAATATGAGCGGCTGTTTGACGCCAGGCCCGAGTTGCTCGTTTAGGCGGCGCGATGGCACGGGGGATGCGGTTGCCATCGTTGTTTGATGCCAGGCCCGAGTTGCTGCTTTAGTCGGCTTCGTGCCCTCTAGACGCGAATCGACCTATCCCGACCTCAGGTTAGCAAACGTTAACCAATTCTATTGTTTTTTGGGGCGCAGATGGACGTCTTTGCCGACATCGAGAAGCAGATCCTGAGCACCGTGCGGGTGCTGGCCAGGCGCGGGGTGTTTGCGCTGCCGGCGGGCTCGCTGCCGCCCCGGGGGCTTGCGGTCGAGCCGCCGCGCGATCCGGCCCATGGCGACATCGCCACCAATGCAGCGCTCGTGCTGGCACGCCCGCTTGGCCGGAAGCCGCGCGAGATCGCCGAGGTGCTCGCCCCCGCGCTTGCCGAAAGCGATGGCATCGCCCGGGCGGAGGTTGCGGGACCGGGCTTTATCAACCTCACACTCGAGCCGGCAGTCTGGCAGAGCGTGGTCGGTGCCATCTTGCGCGCGGGCGGGCGTTATGGCCGGGCCAACCTGGGGCGCGGTGAAAAGGTCAATGTCGAGTATGTCTCGGCCAACCCTACGGGCCCGCTCCATGTCGGCCATGGGCGGGGTGCCGTCTTTGGCGATGCGCTCGCCAACCTGCTTGCCTTCGTCGGCTATGATGTCACGCGGGAATACTATTGGAACGATGCCGGGGCGCAAATCGACAAGCTCCTGGAATCGATCTTCTTGCGCTATCGCGAGGCGCTGGGCGAGCGGATCGGCCCCTTTCCCGACGATCTTTACCCGGGCGACTATCTCAAGCCGCTCGGTGCCTACCTTGCGAAGAAATACGGCAAGCGGCTTCTCCGACAAAGCGAGGAAAAGCGCCTGGCGACGATCCGCGATTATGCGCTACCGGTGCTCAAACGAGCGATCATGCGCACGCTCTCGCGCCTTGGCATCAAGCACGATGTCAAGTTCAACGAACGACGGCTCATCACCACACGCGACAAGAAGGGGCGCGACAAGGTTGGCCAGACGATCGCGGACCTTGAGCGGCGCGGCCTCATCTATCGCGGTCGGCTGGCGCCGCCCAAGGGCAAGCGGCCCGACGATTGGGAGGATCGCGAGCAGCTCCTTTTCCGCAGCACGCAATTTGGCGACGACGTCGACCGCCCCCTCGTCAAGTCTGACGGCAGCTATACCTACTTTGCAACCGACATCGCCTATCACCGCTCGAAGCTGCGGCGCGGCTTTCGGCAACTGATCGACGTCTGGGGCGCCGATCACGGCGGCTATGTCAAGCGCATGAAGGCGGCGGTGGCGGCGCTCAGCAATGGCGCGGCCGAGCTCGATGTCAAGATTTGCCAACTCGTCAATCTGACGCGCGGCGGTGTGCCGGAGAAGATGTCAAAGCGTGCCGGCACTTTCGTTACCCTCGATGAGGTGATTGACGAGGTGGGGCGCGATGCCATCCGGTTCATCATGCTGACGCGCAAAAACGATGCCCCGCTCGACTTCGATTTTGTGAAAGTTGTGGAGAAGTCGCGCGACAACCCGGTGTTCTACGTGCAATACGCCCATGCTCGGGTGCACTCGGTCTTGCGCAACGCTAAAGAGCTTTTCGATGAGCGCGAATTGAGCATGGGCGCCCTCGCCAAGGCCGATCTTGCATTGCTCGAAGATGAGGGCGAGATCGCGCTTATCAAGCATCTTGCGGCTTTTCCAAGGATGATTGCCAGCGCCGCCCGTGCCCACGAGCCACACCGCATCGCCTTCTATCTCAGCGAGCTTGCTAGTGCGTTCCATGGCCAATGGAATCGCGGCGTATCCTCGCCACATTTGCGGTTTATCCGGGAGGACAATTACCGTTTGACTGTTGCAAGAATCGCACTCTTGCGGGCCCTTTCAACGGTTCTGGCGACGGGATTGTCGCTGTTGGGCGTCGCGGCGCCCCGCGAGATGCGCTAGAGTGTTTTTCGATTCGATTCATAACGTCTCATCTCATAACGTCCTGTCGGGTGGGAGGGGGCGAGTGCTCAAGGGTCGCGCTGCATAGGCGAGCGCGCCGCAAAAGCGTGCTGTAGCCAGACACCACACCAATGCGCGGGGGCTTTGCCTTTTGCGCGGGAGCTTTGGCATCACATGCGGATCATGCGGATGACAGCCGAACACCATATCCAGTGCGGGGCGCTGCAGGGCGGATGGCAGCCAGACAACGCACCAAACAAAGCCGGGTTAAAGGGGTAACGCACATGTCGAAGTCCGACGATCACGCACCGCGCCCGGTGCCTCCAGAGCGACATGCGCATCACGAGCGCCAGGCCCAACACGAGCATCATTCCCATGCCCAACACCAGTGGCAAGCGCAACATGGCGGGCTCGGGCCTCGGTCGGCCGAGCGCCAGCCACATGAAGCCGCGGACGTGCTTGCTCACTCGCAATCGGCGATGAGCAGTGGCGCCCAGCGTGATCCGCGCTATGCGCCCCGGTTTGATCGGTTTGCGAGCGCATATCAGGCCTCGGGAGAGCAGGCCCCCGCCGCAGGGGCGGTGGTCCAGGACGCTGCCGCAGATCCGAGGCGAGTGCAGGCGCCGCAAGTCACATATGCGCAACAGGCCCAGGACGTTCAGCAGCCCCAGAACGTTCAGCATACCCGGAGCGTTCAGCAACCCCATAGCGCACAGGTGCCGCAAGTTGGTATGGCGGCGGCAGGTGCCTCTCATCCGTCCGGTCGCGTGCCCGCTCAGGCGCAGAGCTTCGCGCCCCAGGTGCCCCAAGCGCCCGAAGCCCCTCAGGCGCCTCAAACGGAGACGGCGCCAATGCGCGATGCCTATCCGAGCCACCGGGATGTGCGCGATACCTCACAGGCGCGACAGGCGCAGACGCAGACGCAGGCTGGTGCTACGGTTGCCGCATCAAGCCCACGAACGGAGCCGACGACGCGGCCCGGCGCTGCCCCTACCGCTGCCCGTGCTTCTGCCCCCGCCTCTACCTCCGCCTCTGCTTATGAGGCACCCAATGCGGCTCCAGGCAATCCGGCGCGCCCGAGCGGCTATTACATGCCGCCTTCGGCGGGCGCCGAGCGCGCTGCCGACGCCGCGCGGGAGAGCGAGCGGTCAAGGCCCACGCATGGCCCGGACGACACCTCTCCTCGCACCGGGAACCTGGGTGGTGAGCGCCCGACCCGAGCCTATGCCGAGCCAATCTACACCGGCCCAGACCGGAGGGGCGCATCCGAGGCCAACCAAGACCCGCTCAACGACCTGTCCCGCTTCCCGAGCCACAATCACGGCCTCGCCCATTCCGAAGGCGGGCGGCAAACGGGTGACGCCGGGATGAGCGCACAGACGGGGGCGGCGGGCCCTCAATCGGATACGGCCGACGATCTGTTGGCGGCCGAGCGCACGGCAGAGGAATTGCGTAGCTACTTCGAGCAAGCGCGTGCTCTCGAGGCCGGACCGCCCGCTGATTTGGGGAATCCGAGCGGCGCTTCCGCTCGGTCCGGCATGGCCGCTCCCAGCCGCGAAGGATTTGCCGGGCGCGGATCAGAGGAAGGGCGCAGATCGGAGGAGCGCGCAACTGTCGAGGCCCGAGGGCCCAAGACGCACGATTTTCAGGACTATGGAGCGGGTCTTGGCGAGGAACGCGATGGATTTGAGCCGCTGAGCAGTCTTGAGGCAACGCTGCCGCTCACGCACGACCCGCAATATGTGCCGCTCGACCCCTATGCAACCGGACCAGCGCCCCTTGCTGGCACCGACGCTGCCGGCGGCACCGATGAGATTGCAGGGGCCGACTCGCGGCTTTCCGAGCAGGAGCTGGGCTCCCATCTCGAGGCACCTGCCGATGAGCCTGCGGCCCTAGCGGCTGACGACTATCACGAAGGAACAGGTGGGCGGCGCGGTGTTCTCGTTATCGGTGCCTTGATGGCGGCGGTCGCCGCGGGAGGCGCCCTCGGGTTCGCCTACAAGTTCCTTTCCGCCGATCGGAGCGCCGATGGCAAGCCGCCACTCGTTGTCGCCGACCGCGGGCCCGTGAAGAGCGCCCCGGGTGACCCGGGCGGGCGCGCCTTCGAGGGAGGCTCCAAAACCATTTATGATCGGCTCTCGGGCGATGGTGGCGGCAAGGCGGACGAGGCGCGTCTTGTCCCGCGCACCGAATCTGCTCAGCCCAGAACGAAGGACGAAAGCGCGCGATTGGGGACCGATGATGCGGCCCTGGGGCTGCGCGGGACCGGTGACGACCTGACGCCCCAGGGGGCCTTGGCTGCGGCCGAAGCTGCGCTCAAGTCTGGTGGAAGTTCCGTTGGCGCCGATGATGCGATGAGCAGCGGCTCACGCGCAGGCAGAGTAGCGAGCGAGCCAGCTGCCACGCGCAAAAAAGGGGTGGGGGGAGTCCGTCGGGTCAAGACGGTGATTGTCTCAGCCGACGGGATCGTTCCGGCGGGTGCGCGCAGTGCTGTCGAGGGCAGGCGAGACTCGGCTTCCGCCGGTGGCTCCGACGGCGTTGCCATTCCCGGGATCTCGCTTTCGGGCGGTGGGCTTACGCTACCATCGGGGCTTACCAAGACGCGCAGCGCCCGTTCGGGCCTCGGCGCCAATGTGCCGCCGCCGGTGCGCGCAGCGAGTGGCGAAAGGGCGAGGAGTGGTGCGCCCGCCTCTCGAGAGGCCGAGGCGAAGGCTAGAAATGCCCGGCAGCCATCCCAGCGCGAGGTCAAGCTGGCTGCGCGGACGCCGTCCGCGCCCGTTGTCCGCCCCCCGACATCGACAAGGAATGCTGCGACTGCCACCTCGGCCAGTGGCGGTGCCGGTGGCCTCGGCGGCTATGTGGTTCAGGTGTCGGCGCGCCGCAATCTTCAGGATGCGCTCAAGGCCTTCATCTCACTGCGCAAGAGGTATTCGACGATCCTCGGCGCCAAGCAACCCGACATCCAGGAAGCGGACCTCGGCACCCGCGGCAAGTGGTATCGTTTGCGCATCGGCCCGCCGGTGTCCAAGCAAGCGGCGATCGACCTCTGCCGCAAGCTCAAGTCGGCCGGCTGGAAGGGCTGCATTGTCAAGGCGTATTGAGCACGCCGAGGCAGCGGCAAGCGGATCAGCGTGAGAGCGGGCCTGTGGCAGCCGGAGCGTCCCACAAGCCAGAGTCCGCACCTTTGAGCGAGGCAGTGCCGCTGGCGGCCGAGAGACCGCGGGCTTTCATCACCGGGCTCTCGGGGCCTGAGCTCACACCAGAAGAGCGCGCATTCGTTGCCCGCTCATGCCCCACCGGCCTCATACTGTTTGCCCGCAACGCCCGCGAGCCCGAGCAGTTGCGCGATCTCATCGCCGCCTTTCGAGACGCAGCGGGCGGGCGGCGGATCCTTGTTCTCATCGATCAGGAGGGCGGGCGTGTGCAGCGGCTGGGCCCGCCCCATTGGCGCAAGTGGCCCGCCCCGGGGCTCTTGGCACGCGCCTATGCCGCCGATCCCGACGGCGCAGTGGCGCTCGCGCGGCGCTTCGGCCAGGCGATTGCAAGTGAGCTCGCAGGCCTTGGCATCTGTCTCTTATACACATCTCCGAGCC
>WGBL01000022.1 GCA_015494375.1 Hyphomicrobiales bacterium
GAGCACGTTAGGCTCACCGGGCGGGAGGCTCATCTGGAGGGAGGCTCACCAGGTAGGCTTGAGGCGCACCAGATAGGCTTCAAGTGGGCTTGCAGCCCCGGCCTACGCTGACCCATAGGCGACTTGCCGAAGCGCCGGTCTCCACTGCTGGCCCGGAAGCCAGATCGTGCGCCTGGCGCCGCCCCGATGGCCGCTGCCCCCCAAGGTTGGGTTGGTTGCCCTCGGCTGCTCCTAGAGCGGCGCGCCAACAAAGCGCGTCACTTTGCACGGCACCCTTTGGCTGGTGAGCGCCTGGCAGATTCGCTGTGCCTTCTCAGGCGCCAGCAGCGGGCCGGCGATAAGGCGGTATCTCGGCCCATCGGCCCCGGTGTTGTGGGCGCTGCTGAAAAAGGGCACGAGCCCGGCCAAGAGGGCGCCATGGCGCTCGCGGATGAGATCCCAGGAAAGGCGCACCGACGCAATGTTGGGCCCGCGCGCGAGCTCGAGCCCGAGCTTGCGCCGCCCCGGGAGCGGCACTCTGGCTGCCGGCGCCGCTCCAGCCGTTGGCGCCGCTGGAGCCGCAGTTGGCCGAGGCGCTGCCAAGGCCGTCTTCTTGCCGGCCGGTGTCGCGTGCGCTGGGGTGCGCGTTTTTGCCGGCTGAGATGAAACGGGGACCGAAGCCCCGTTGGGCGCAACGCCGAGATCAATGGGCAGCCCGTCCACGGGCGGCACAATGACGCCGCCGAGTGCTTCCGCGTCCGCCGTGCCATCGCCGCCGGTGCCGCTGTTGACACCGCTAAAGCCGTCTTTCCCAATCGTGACGCCCCCAATCGTAACGCCAACAATCTGAGGCCCGGCCGCAGTGCCCTGATCCTCGACCATGCCCCGCCCTCCAACAACCGCTTTCGCCGCCGCCTTCTCCACCGACGCCTGGCGCACGACCGCGGTCGTAAAGGGCACGATCGCCCCCTGGGCTTGCGCATTGAGCCCTTCAACGTTGCCCTGGCTTGCATTGAGGCCGGGCTGGCGCTTGCCAGGCGCCTTCGGAGCCGCTCTTGCAGAGACCTTTGCAGCTCTTGCGGAGAGCTCTACGACCCTGTTCCGAGCCGGGCCGGCGGCCTGTGCTTTGCTCTCGGTTTGCGAGAAACCGGCGTTTTGCGGGAAACCGGCCTTCGCCCGACGCCCGGCCTTGACCGAGCCGGTGGCCCCAGCGCCACCGCTGCCCTCGAGCCTTGCAAGACGCGCCAGGATCGTGGTCTGGCTTTGCCTCAGCTCGGCCACTTCTATGCGCACATTGGCGACGTTCTTCTCGAGGGTGCTCAGGTTTTTCTCGAACTTCGCCAAATCGAGACGCGCGGCCTTTGTTTCTCGGGCGACACGCACGACTGCCTGGCGGTTCGCCTCGAGCCCCCGCGCCAAGGCCTCCTCTTTCTGCCCAGCAGTGGCTCCGCCGAGTTCGACATAGGCCAGATAGCCCAATGCCAGGATCGCAAGCAGGCACCAGGCCACCAGATAAAGTCGGGCCGATTGAATGCGCTCCGAGCCCCCCGGCTCGGCGCCCCGGCAACCATCGACATGGCCGCCGTGATCATTGGCGCCACCATGAGCACCATGACCACCATGGCCCCCACGGCCATCATGACCACCGTGACCGCCGTCACCACTCCGCCCCGCCTGGTCGCCATGCCTCTCATGGCCCGCGAGCCCGCCGTTCGCCGCAGCTCCGGCCGGCCCGCCGTCCAACAAATCATCTTTCGGCATGATTGTCGCCATCCCCGCACTGGGCCCCTCGGCCAACGTCACCAAATGGTCGCAACGCTCCATCGAGTCGCCCGATTGGTCAACGAGAATGCCGGGGCCTGGGGACAATCTGGGCAAAGCCTTGTGGAGAACGGCACTTCTTCCACAAGTGCCAACCACTGCTGACGCAGCGAAACGCTGGTATTTGTGGGGTTCTCCGTTGGTTGCACCCGAGACGGCTGGCAAGCTCCTCGCGCGTATCCTCGCAAGAACCAAAGTAAAACTCGGTTATCGAATTTGAAAGCGCTTCTGCCGGCATTTGGGTTAAGACAATTGGGGCATGGGTCATGGTTTAAGAGGCGGCTGGTTTAGCGGGGGATGTGGACCGTTAAGTGGGGGTGTGAACCAGTTGGAGGAGGTGTGGACCACTTGGGGGGAGGTGTGGACTACTTGGGGCCGCGACTGGTGCAACTCTTGCATGTGGTTGCGCGTGCGTGGCACGACGGGCACCCCTTGGAGCGGCCGAGCGCGTGCCGCCTCAAGCGAATGCCGTCTGCATCCGCAGTAGAGTGATCGACCCCAACACGAATCCCGAGCCCGGGGCTGCCCACGGAGACCGCAATGTCCGGTGTCATGACTGAGCGCCCGACCGAGCGGCTGAACGAGCGCCCGCCGTTGGTGGTCATTCTCGCCGCGGGCAAGGGCACCCGTATGCGCTCCGACCGCCCCAAGGTGTTGCACGAGCTGGCGGGGCTCTCGTTACTCGGCCATGTCCTTGCGCTATCCGAGGCGCTCGGCTGTGCGCATCCGGCCGTCGTCGTGGGGCCGGACATGGCCGCAGTCGAGGCCGAGGCGCTGCGCCTTCTGCCCGGTGCCAGCATTTGCCGCCAGGAGCGACAGGCCGGCACCGCCGATGCGGTCCGCGCCGCCGAGCGCGCCATCATGGCCCACGACGGCGATGTGCTGGTGCTCTATGGCGATACGCCACTGCTGACGGCGCCCACCTGCCGACGCATGCGCGAGGCGCTTGGCAAAGGGGCCGGGGTCGTCGTCCTCGGCTTCGAGCCAGAGGATCCGACGGGCTATGGCCGCCTCATCAGAGACGAGGCGGGCAACCTCCTGGCCATTCGCGAGCACAACGACGCCAGCGAGACCGAGCGCGCCATCGGGCTTTGCAATTCGGGCGTGATGGGCTTTGACGCCCGCACGCTCCTTTCGCTCGTTGCCGCCATCGGCAACGACAATGCGAAGGGTGAATACTACCTTACGGACGCGGTTGCGATCGCGCGCGAGCGCGGCCTTGTGGTCTCCACGCTCACCTGTGACGAGGCGGAAGTGCTCGGCATCAACGATCGCAGCGAGCTCGCCCGCGCCGAGGGCATCTGGCAGGCGCGCGCACGCACGCGGGCTATGCGCGCGGGCGTAAGCATGCAAGCGCCTGAGACGGTCTTTCTGTCCCACGACACCGAGCTTGGCCGCGATGTCACCATCGAGCCCCATGTCGTCTTCGGCCCCGGTGTCACAGTCGGCGACGGCGTGCGCATCAAAGCGTTCAGCCATCTCGAAGGTGCCCGCATTGCGCCGGGCGCCACCATTGGCCCCTATGCGCGGCTCCGGCCCGGCGCCGAGATCGGCCCGGATGTGCGGATCGGCAATTTTGTCGAGGTCAAGCAGGCGACGATCGCTGCCGGCGCCAAGGTCAACCACCTGAGCTATATCGGCGACGCCAGCGTTGGCGCCAAAGCGAACATCGGCGCCGGCACCATCACTTGCAACTACGACGGCTTCGCCAAACACCGCACCGAGATCGGTGCGGGCGCCTTTATCGGCTCCAACAGCGCCCTTGTGGCGCCTGTGCGTATCGGCGCGGGTGCTTATGTCGGCTCGGGCAGTGTGATCTCGAAAGACGTGGCCGGGGATGCGCTTGCCCTCACGCGCGCACCGCAAAGCGAGCGCCCCGATTGGGCCGCCCGCTTTCGCCGCCGCCACGAGCGCGCCGAGGGGGCCACCGCCGATGAGGCCGACACCAATGGCGGAGATGAAGAGGGCGAGCGTGATTGACGAAGGGAAGGCGCGCGTGCCAGGTCGCCATGCCGCGACTTTGGGGACATGCTTCGACCGATCCGTAACCGGGGACGACCAACGATCGCACAGTGGTCGCCATGGCACGCGACTTTGAGGAATTGAGAACATGTGTGGAATTGTCGGCATACTCGGCAAGGGGCCCGTCGCAGGCGCGCTGCTGGAAGCGCTCAAGCGTCTCGAGTATCGCGGCTATGATTCGGCCGGGATTGCCACCCTCGCCGAAGACGGAACAGCGCTCAAGCGCTGCCGCGCCGAGGGCAAGCTTGCCAATCTCGAGGCGGCGCTTGCAAAAGATCCGCTGCCCGGCCGCACCGGCATCGGCCACACCCGCTGGGCCACCCACGGCGCCCCCAGCGAGCGCAACGCCCACCCCCACATGAGCGGCCCCGTCTCGGTGGTCCACAATGGCATCATCGAGAACTTCTCAGAATTGCGCAGCGCCTTGGCCGCCGAGGGTGTCGCCTTTGAAAGCGATACCGACACCGAGGTGGTGGCCCACCTCATTGCCCGCGAGTTGGCCCGCACCGAAAGCCCCACCGAGGCCATGCGCCGCGCCCTCGCCCACCTCAAGGGCGCCTTTGCGCTGGCGGTCATCTTTGCCGGTCACGAGGATCTCATGATCGGGGTGCGCAACGGCCCGCCGCTTGCCATCGGCCATGGCGAGGGCGAGATGTATCTCGGCTCCGATGCCATTGCCCTGGCGCCGTTCACCAACCGCATCACCTTTCTCGAGGATGGCGACTGGGCGGTGCTCACACGCGAGCGCGTTCAAATCTTCGACCGCAGCCATAGAGCCGTCACCCGGCCCCTCACCCGCACCACGGCCGCCGCGCATCTGGTGGACAAGGGCAATCATCGCCATTTCATGGCCAAGGAGATCCACGAGCAGCCGGAGGTGATCGGCCACACACTGGCGCGCTATGTGGATTTCGGCGCCAAGCGGGTGGCCTTTCCTGATCTGGGGCTCGACCTTGCCCGTATAAGGCGCGTCACCATATCCGCTTGCGGCACCGCCTATTATGCCGGGCTCGTCGGCAAGTACTGGCTCGAGCGCTGGGCGGGCCTTGCCGTCGACATCGACATCGCCTCGGAGTTCCGCTACCGCGAGGCGCCGCTCGAGCCGGGTGGCCTCGCCCTCTTCGTCTCGCAGTCGGGCGAGACGGCCGACACACTGGCCGCACTCCACTATGCGCGGGCGCAATCCCAGCAGATTGCCGCCATCGTCAATGTCACCGAGTCGACCATCGCCCGAGCGGCCGACTGCGTTCTGCCGACACTCGCCGGGCCCGAGATCGGCGTCGCCTCGACAAAGGCCTTCACCTGTCAACTGGCGGTTCTTGCAGCCCTTGCCATCGCCGCCGGCAAGGCCCGGGGCCGCATCGACGAAGCCCAGGAGCAGGCCCTCGTCGGCGCCCTTGGCGAGGTGCCGCGCCATATCTCATCGCTGCTCGCCGACGAAAGCCCCTATGAGGCGATCGCCCACGACCTCGCCAAGGCAAGCGACGTGCTCTATTTGGGGCGCGGGATCAACTATCCAATCGCGCTTGAAGGAGCGCTCAAGCTCAAGGAACTCTCCTATATCCATGCCGAAGGCTATGCGGCGGGCGAGCTCAAGCATGGCCCCATTGCGCTCATCGAGGAGAACCTGCCCATTATTGTGGTGGCGCCGGGCGACGCGCTTTTTGAGAAAACATTCGCCAATATGCAGGAGGTGGCGGCACGCGGCGGGCGCATTGTGCTGCTGAGCGACCGCGCACCCGGCGAGCTTGCGGACGCGGTCGCACATCATATTGCGATGCCCGAGCTTTTGCCGTTTACCATTCCGCTCGTCTATGCGCTGCCGGTGCAGCTACTCGCCTATCATACGGCGGTATTCATGGGCACCGATGTGGACCAGCCGCGCAACCTAGCGAAGTCGGTCACCGTCGAGTGAGGCCCACGCTGCGGCGCACCCAACCCACAGCCTGCCAGCCACAGGCGGGCCTCGGATTTGCCGGAATTGGCTGCTTGTCGTAATGTCGTGGGCGGAGGTGCCTCAGAACCGATTCGTGGACACTTCAGATGACCGTGCCGGCTTTTCCTCGCTTGGCAGTCCTTGTTTCCTTGGCTTTGTTGACCTCGAGCTTGCTGCTCCTGGCGATGGTCGTCGCTGCGGGGCCGCTCTCGGCAGCCGAGAACGCCACTCTCAAGGATGCCCGTAGGGCGCTCGAGCGCGGCAAGGCGCGGCTTGCGATCTCGCGCCTCACGAGTGCGCTTGAGACGGGCAAGCTGACAGCCAAAGAGACCGCACGCGCGTTCTATCTTCGCGGGCTCGCGTTTGCGCGGGCCGGCAAGCAGGCCCAGGCCATTGCCGACTTGACAAGCGCCCTCTGGATGAAGGGGTTGAGTGCCGAGGAGCGGAAAAGAGCCGAGGAGGAGCGCAAGAAGCTCTATGCAAGCGTGGGCGTTGCCGCGACGCCCGCTGGCCGCATTGCTCTCAGGACTTCGCCCGGGGCCGGAGCCCCTGGGGCTGGCGGAGCCGGGGCCGCGGGCAACAAAAGCGGTTCCGGCACCACTCAAGGCGGATTCGACCTGAGCGGCATCTTTGGGCGCAGCCTTAGCCTTGGGGGGCTCTTTGGCTCCGGCCGACGCGGCACACAACGCATCACGATTTCGACCCCCGAGAGCCGCACCGCCCAGGCCGAGCGCCCCGAGCGCGGCGGGGCATCGCCCACCGACTGGTCGACAGTGGCCAGACCTGATAAGCCCGAGACGAGCAACGCCATCATGCGTCAGACACCTGGCACACCTCGAATTGCCGCAAACGCTCGCAATGAGCAAGGCGCTGCGCCACGTGTCGGGCCTCTCCGCCGCCCGCCCAGCAGCAATGCCACTGGCAAACGAAGCACAGCAGAAAGTGGCAATGGCGCCCGCAACGGTGCGAGTGCGAGTCGAAGCGGCGGAGCAAGTAGTGGCATCGGGAGCCTTTTCGGCGGCCTGCTCGCCGGCCTCACCACACGAGCAAGCCCATCGAGCGGCTCGGATGACGCGCAAGCATGGCGCACCGAGGCGGTGCCTGGCCGCCCGTCGCCCTCTGCGATATCCTCGTCCCGCGCCCCCCGCTCATCGCGCGCTTCCCGCGCACCCCGCACCTTCCGCGGCCAAGCGGAGAGCGCTCGGGGCTCCGCTGTGCGCCCCCCCGCGGTCTCGAGCTGGCAACCATCCACCGTTCGCCAACCCGCCGCTAGGGTCGCGCGGGCCGACAAGCCTCGCGGCCGCTACAGCCTGCAGATCGCGGCACTCCGCAGCCCCGAGGAAGCCAATGCCAAGGTCGTCGAGCTCATGGCCAAGCACGGCAAGCTGCTGGGCAATCGCCTGCCGCGCGTCGACAAGACGGTGCTTGGCAATATGGGCACCTTCTACCGCGTCCATGTGGGCCCATTTGTGAGCAAGGCCGAGTCGCTCCGATTCTGCAACAAGCTGCGGCGTGTCGGTGTCGACTGTTTCCTGATAAAATCATAACCTGCAGATAAGCGCAGAATGGCTCTGGAGTGGTCTTCTGGAACGCTTCCAGGTCTCGCGGGGGACAAGCGAGGCCCCGGGCCCTGCTGAATGCGAGGCGCCTTGCGCTCTCCATCCCTATTCGACCGAAGGCATGCTTTATGCTTGTCTCTTGGAAGGGTATGGTTCGAGGCGCGATTCGGCTCGGCTATGGCAAGGCCAACTGCGGCAAGAGGCCCAGCCGGCCCAGCCGCCTTTAGTGCAGCTGCATGAGACATCAAATCATGTGATGCCCTCCAAGCGCTCCATGCGCTTCGCTTGCCGGCATCAGACGAGGTTCGATGAACGACAAGAAAGCGGACAGAGCAGACGACCGCAAAGCCGAGGCACCACTCGCTGAAGGCGAGGACCGCGGCGATTCGCTTGCGCGCCTGGCCGAGTCTGACAGCTCGGGCGGCGGCTTGCGGATCGGCGCGCGTTTGCGCAACTACTTCCTTACCGGCCTCGTGATCGTCGGCCCTGTCAGCATCACCATTTATATCGTCTGGTGGTTCATCAATGTCATAGACGCCTGGATCAAGCCGCTTGTTCCCGACGTCTACAATCCCGACACCTATCTGCCCGTATCGATCCCGGGGGTCGGGCTCGTCTTCGCCATCGTCATGCTGACACTGATCGGCGCGCTCGCGGCCAACCTCTTCGGGCGCACGCTCATCAGCTATGGCGAGACGGTGGTGGGGCGCATGCCGGTGGTGCGCAACGTCTATCGCGGGCTCAAGCAGCTCTTCGAGACGGTGCTCTCGCAATCGAGCGGCTCCTTCCAGCGCGTGGCCCTGGTGGAGTATCCCCGGCGGGGGCTCTATGCCATCGTTTTCATCTCAACCGAGACCAAAGGCGAGGTGGCCCACAAGTGGGAGGGCGACAGCAAGCTCGTGAGCGTCTTTCTGCCGACCACCCCTAATCCCACATCGGGCTATCTGCTGTTCGTGCCTGAAAACGACATTCTTGAGCTCGATATGACGGTTGAGGAAGCCGCAAAGATGGTGATCTCGGCGGGCCTCGTGACACCGGAATATCAGAGCGAGCTCAAGTCTCTGGCCGATGAGGCGCGACACAAGCAGCAAAACAAGCAGCAAAAGAAGTCGCGCCAGAACAAACGCAAGAATGCAAAGAACCCCCAATCAGCCCCCGCCCCCTCTGGTGAAGCGGCAAGCAAGCCACATCGGCCGCGCACGCCGGTTGCTTGAATGGCCGCCTGAGCGCTGCCTTTTTTGATTGGGGACCTGAACGCCGGCCTCTTTGATTGTTGATTGGGGAGTTATGTTTCCTGCAGAGCCTGTTGCAACATACAACGGCGTAAATACGGGAAATATAGACTATCCCCCCGGCTGACAGTCTTTTGAGCCTCTTAAGACACGTCGCGGTGTCTTTCAGTCTCCTCCTGCTCCTCAAGCAACTCGAGCCACATGGCATTGAGGATGGCAAAGGCGACGGCCAGCCCGAGGCCCAGAACCCAAGAAAAATACCACATAATGCGTTTCCTCATGGTGCGAGTGTGGCGCTTCAGCCCATGGCGGGGTCTTCGTGTGGCCCGGCGTCGGCGCCAGGAGCGGATGGCTCAATAGGATTCCCTGCTCGCAAGCAACGCCTCCAAACTAACCTTGCCGCGGATGACATAATAGACCCACGAGGTATAGGCAATGATCAGCGGCATGAAGACGAGCGTTGCAATGAGCATCAGAAAGAGCGTGAGATGACTGGAAGAGGCGTCCCAGACGGTGAGGCTCATGCTCGGGTTGCTCGATGACGGCAATATGAAGGGGAACATGGCCAGCCCGGGCGTGGCGATGACGCCGGCAATGCCGAGCCCGCTTGCGACCAGCGCAAGTCGGCCGCGCTTGAACTGGAGCAGGAACGCAGCAACACCAAGCCCGAGCAGCCCTACAAGGGGCCCCAGCCATTTCCCGGGCGCTGCATTGAGATTGGCCGCCCAGGCGCCCGCCTCGCGGGCCACGGTCTTGGCGAGCGGATTGGCCTCGGCACCCGGCGCTGCACCGGCGCGGATCACATACCCCTCGACCAATCCCGCCCAAACGATAGCCCCGCAGATGGCGAACAGCGCAACCGCGCCCACGCCCGCAACAGCGCCAAAGTGCCGTGCCCTCCGCGCCACGTCGCCTTCGGTCTTGAGAACGAGCCATGCCGCACCATGCTGGATGACCATGGCCAGTGCGAGTAGGCCGCACAGGAGCGCAAAGGGGTTGAGCAGGCCCGCAAAGCTCCCCTCATAGACCGGCCGCAAGTCTTCGGTGAGGCGAAAGGGCACGCCTTGCAAAACATTGCCCATGGCAATGCCAAACACCAGAGGGGGAACAATGCCGCTTACGAAAAGGCCCCCGTCCCAGATGGCGCGCCAGCGCGGGTCTTTGTTCTTCGAGCGGAAAACAAAGCTTACGGGCCTCACGATAAGCGCCGCCAGCACCAGAAACATGGCGACATAAAAACCCGAGAAAGCAAGAGCATAGAGCGGCGGCCAGGCGGCGAATATGGCGCCGCCGCCAAGCACAAACCAGACCTGGTTGCCTTCCCATACCGGGCCCACCGTATTGATGATGAGCCGGCGCTCCTCGTCGTTGCGGCCGGCGAATGGCAAGAGTGCGCCCGCCCCCATATCGAACCCATCGGTCACCATGAAACCGACAAGCAGCAGCCCCAGCAGCAGCCACCAGATGATCTTGAGTGTTTCATAGTCGATGGGTGGCACCATGGCTCTTGCGCTCCCGTGGGTCTTCGTAACGACACCGGCACGTATCCAGGCTTGTTCGTGTATCCAGGCTTGCTCGTATCGACGCTTATTCACGAAGCTTGCTCACATCGAGGCTTGCTCGTATCGACGCTTGGCTGCATCGACGCTTGCTCAAGTCTCGATGGCCGATGCGAGCACCGGCACGCGCTCGCGCGCACGAGCGTTCGTGTCGACACCAAGATAGGCATCGGGCCCCAGGCGGGCATATTTCACCATCAGATAGACGTCGGCAACGGCGAGTACGGTATAGAAAACAATAAAGCCGACGAGGGAGAATGCCACCTGGCCGACGCTTACCTCCGAAACACCAAGGAAGGTGGGCAGCACGCCTTCGATGATCCACGGCTGGCGGCCGTATTCGGCAACGATCCAGCCGAGCTCGGCAGCCACCCAGGGCAGCGGCAACGAGACAAAGGCAAGCCATAAGAACCAGCGATGGCGCTCAAAGGCCCGCCGTGCCGAGAGAATGAAGGCTATGCCAAACAGCACGATGAAATAGAAGCCGAGCCCCACCATGATCCGGAAAGACCAAAAGAGTGTGAGAACATCGGGCACCGTATCCCAGGCCGCCTTTTCAATCTCGGCCGGGGTGGCGTTTTCAATGTCGGTGCGGTAACGCTTGAGCAAAAGCGCATAGCCCAAGGTGTGATCGAAAACGCGAAGCTCGCGGATTGCCGCCTTGTCGGCCGGGTCGCGGCGCAGCCTCTGCAAGGCGCGATAGGCCCGCAGACCGTGCCGCACCCGCACCTTGGCGCGCGCGACAAGATCGTTGATGCCGAGCACTTCGCGGCTCAAGCTGCGCGTGGCAATGAGCCCGAGCACCCAAGGGACCTTGAGCTCAAAGGCGTTCTCGCGCTTTTCCATATCGGGCCAGGCGAGGACATTAAAGCCGGCGGGCGGCGGCTGGGTCTCCCATTCGGCCTCGATGGCTGCGAGTTTCATCTTCTGGTGCTCGGTTGCGGCATAGCCCGATTCATCGCCGAGCACGACCACCGAAAGCGCCGATGCGAGACCAAAGCTCGCCGCCACCGTCATGGAGCGGACGGCAAAGGCGCGATGGCGGCCCCTGAGCAGATACCAGGCACTGATGGCCAAGACGAACATGGCCCCCGTCACATAACCGGCCGACACCGTATGGACGAATTTGGCTTGCGCCACCTCGTTGAAAATGACGGCATAAAAGTCGGTCACTTCCATGCGCATGGTGGTGGGGTTGAATTTTGCCCCCACCGGGTTCTGCATCCAGCCGTTGGCGATCAGGATCCAGAGAGCGGAAAAGTTCGAGCCAATGGCCACCATCGTGGTGACCAAGAGGTGCTGAAGTTTTGACAAGCGCTCCCAGCCGAAAAAGAAGAGCCCGACAAACGTCGCTTCAAGGAAGAACGCCATCAACCCCTCGATGGCGAGCGGAACACCAAAGATGTCGCCGACATAATGCGAGAAATAGGCCCAGTTGGTGCCGAACTGGAATTCCATGGTGATGCCGGTGGCCACGCCCATGGCAAAGTTGATGCCAAAGAGGACGCCCCAAAACTTCACCATGTCGCGCCAGATGACACGCCCCGTCATCACATAGACGGCTTCCATGATCACGAGAATCACAGAAAGGCCCAGGGTGAGGGGAACAAAAAGGAAATGGTAGAGCGCCGTGATCGCAAACTGGAGGCGCGACAGATCGACAACAACCTCATTCATGGCCCCCGGTCTCCCCTTTATCCCCTATCCCTTCGCGCGGCCCCTCTATCCTTTCGCGCAGCCCCTCTATCGTTTTGCGCGGCCCGCCCAGCAAGCGCTCTGCAAAGCCGCCCGCTTCGATTTGGGGACGCCTGGCCGGGCTGAAAAAGAGTGTAAACAAAACGATGAGTGCCACCAACTTGAAAAGCAAAAGCCGCATGATCTCACGGCCGAGCGCGCGCGCCCTCGGCCCCCGCTCCGTGGTGGGCCGCACCGGCTTTTCATCTCGCAAGGCAAAGCCCATATCCTGAGCAAGACCTGTTAGCGCCAATAGGCGCAGGCGTTAAGAGTTAAGCTTTAGGCATCGACACAACTGCAACTGGGTGCCGGCCACTCAGGCGCTGCGCGCGCGGTGCGCGAGCGAAGTCTGCCACGCCCGCCCGCTTGCTCAGCCTTTCGTAAGAGGGCCGCTCCGCACCAATGGCATTTGCATATGTGAGCCATTGGCTGTCGAGGCCCTGTATTGTCGCACGACGGGCCAAGCGAAGTATTGTCGCACGGAGGGCAAAGCGAAACATTGTCGCGCGGATGGTCGAGCGAAGGGCTATCTCCAAGGCGAAAGGCCATGCGAAGAGCCATGCAAAATGCAAAATAGAGGAGACGAGCATATCGGCTCGAGATTGGCCGCCTGGCTCGTCAAGGCGCCCATCCACCTTTACCGTTGGAGCCTCAGGCCGCTCGTTGGCTGGCGCTGCCGGCATCTGCCGAGCTGCTCAGACTATGGTCTCGAGGCCATTGAGCTGAATGGCGCCTGGAAAGGATTGTGGCTTCTCCTCTCGCGCCTCTCGCGCTGCCACCCATGGGGGACGAGCGGCTATGATCCGGTGCCCGACCTCGGCGCCGAGCGCCACCCACTGGCACCCTGGCGCTATGGCCGCTGGTCGTGGCGGGCGCTTTCGGCTGCGGAAAGAGGAACTCCGTCTCAGACCGACAGGGACGGTGACAAACGCCAACTGGAAAGCTAAAAGAGCGCGTTCTGAGTAGTAAATCGTAAGCCGGCCGGAGGGTTCACTCCGACAAATGCAACCATCTTACCTGCACCCGTAGGCAGCGAGTGAGAGGCGGCCCCCAAACCGGGGTTGATGGCAACAAATGGCAAAGATCACAATCACCCTACCCGACGGCCAAAAGCGCGACTTCGAGGCCGGCGTGACGGGGCGCGAGGTGGCGGCGGCCATCTCCAAGTCCCTCGCCAAAAAGGCGGTCGCCATGAAGCTTGATGGCGCACTCAAGGATTTGGCCGACCCCATCGAAAGCGACGCGGAGGTTGTGCTGATTACGCGCGACGACCCCGAGGCGCTCGAGCTCATCCGCCATGATTGCGCTCATGTGCTGGCCGAGGCGGTGCAGGAGCTTTTCCCCGGCACGCAGGTGACCATCGGGCCGGTGATCGAGAACGGCTTCTACTACGACTTCGCGCGCGACGAGCCCTTTACCCCCGACGACTTTCCCGCAATCGAAGCAAAAATGCGCGAGATCATCGCCCGCAATGAGCCGTTCACCAAAGAGGTCTGGGAGCGCGAGCAGGCCAAGGCCTACTTCAAGGAGAAGGGCGAGCATTACAAGGTCGAGCTCATCGATGCGATTCCTGAGAGCGAGGAGATCCGCATTTACCGCCAAGGCGAATGGCTCGACCTCTGCCGCGGGCCCCATATGACCTCGACCGGGCGGATCGGCGATGCCTTCAAGCTGCTGCGGGTTGCAGGCGCCTATTGGCGGGGGGACCCGAACCGCGAGATGCTGCAACGCATCTACGGCACCGCCTGGGCCGATCGCAAGGCCCTCAGGGCGCATCTCAAAATGCTCGAGGAGGCGGAAAAGCGCGACCATCGCCGCCTCGGCCAGCAGATGGACCTCTACCACTTCCAGGAGGAGGCGCCGGGCTCGGTGTTCTGGCACCCCAAGGGCTGGACCATCTTTCGCGAGCTCGTGAGCTACATCCGCCGCCGCCAGACGGCCGCGGGCTATATAGAGGTCAACTCGCCTGACATGATGGAGCGTACCCTCTGGGAGAAGTCTGGGCACTGGGAGAAGTTCGGCGAGAACATGTTCACCACCATAACGCCCGACGAGCGCGTCTATTGCTGTAAGCCGATGAACTGCCCGGGCCATGTCCAGATCTTCAAGCACGGCCTCAAGAGCTATCGCGACCTGCCGCTCCGGATCGCCGAGTTCGGTAAGGTGCACCGCTATGAGCCCTCGGGCGCGCTCCATGGCCTCATGCGTGTGCGCCACTTCACCCAGGACGATGCCCACGTCTTCTGCACCGAGGCGCAGATCACCGAGGAGTGCCTGGCAATGCACGAGCTCATCCTCTCGATCTACGCCGATTTCGGTTTCACCGATGTGGTCATCAAGTTCTCCGACCGGCCCGAGAAGCGCGTCGGCTCCGACGAGGTCTGGGACCGCGCCGAGGCGGCGCTCCAGCAGGCGGCCGCCGAGACGGGGGGCGAGGTCGAGCTCAACCCGGGCGAAGGGGCCTTCTACGGCCCCAAGCTCGAGTATGTGTTGCGCGATGCCATCGGCCGCGAATGGCAATGCGGAACCATTCAGGTGGACTTCAACCTGCCGGGGCGGCTCGGCGCCTTCTATATCGGTCCGGACGGTGCCAAGCATGAGCCGGTGATGCTCCATCGGGCGATGTTCGGCTCGCTCGAGCGCTTTATCGGCATACTCATCGAGAACCACGCCGGCGCGCTGCCGCTTTGGCTCGCACCCGTCCAGGCGATGGTGCTCACCATCGTCTCGGAGGCCGATTCGTATGCTCGAGAGGTGCGCGACAAACTCGAGGCCGCAGGCCTCCGGGCCGACATGGATTTGCGCAACGAGAAGATCAACTACAAGGTGCGCGAGCACTCGCATGCCAAGCTGCCGGTGCTCCTCGTTGTCGGCAAGCGCGAGGCCGAGGAGGGCACCGTGTCGATGCGCCGTCTGGGCTCGAACAAAAGCACGGTGATGCCGCTCGAAGACGCCATCAAGCAGCTCTCCGACGAGGCTGTGCCACCGGACCTGGCGCGTGCTCGCTCCTGATCAAATCGCTGGTATTCACAAGGGCTGTTAGACGAAGATTTGCAGCCTCTGTGCAGCTCATCGCACGCCATCCTCAAGGCATGCCCGGGCGCCAGGCGAGGAATTTGAGGAGAAGGCGCCGTGCTGCCTGAAGGTCATCGGCTCAATTGCGCGGCCTGAGCAGCACTTGCAGGCCTCCTCATCCTTGCCTGCCTCTGTCATCATGCCCGGGCGTGACCCGGGCATCCAGCGCGGCAGACCCAAGCCGTTGCGGCCCTTGGCCCTGGCTCGCCGGCTCAACGCCACTGCTGTCCGGTAGAGCGCTCCTTCGCCTCCCCCTCTTAGGGGGAGGGGGAAATGAAGTTGGCTGGTAGAGGGACTAACCAATCACGGGTCAACGTTGCGCCGTATCGTGTCCCAAATGTGCGGGCCATATGGAAACGGCGCAGAATCAATACCATGCGCCATGTCCAGAAGAATCTACCGGACAGCAGTGGCTCCAGGCCGGCGATGACGTCGAGGAGGCGGCAGCGGGTTACCCGAACGGCATCCTC
>WGBL01000023.1 GCA_015494375.1 Hyphomicrobiales bacterium
GCGACTGGAAGGCATGAGTGTGAGCCATGCCCGCTTCCGAACAGAGCAAGCGCGCCCCTGGGCCGGGCCATCTTCGGCCCGACAATCCCCCCGCCATTGGTGATGCGGCCTGGCTGCGTCGGCCGGCGACCCAAGCGGTGTTTGCTGCCATTGCCGCGGGCGGCCATGAGGCGCGGGCGGTGGGGGGCACCGTTCGCGACACATTGCTCGGGCGTGCCGTGCACGATGTCGATTTCGCCACCACCGCGCGCCCCGAAGAGGTGATGCGCCTGGCCGCGGCCCGGGGCCTTTCCGTCCATCCGACGGGGCTTGCGCACGGCACGGTGACGGTTGTCGCCGACGGCATCGCTCATGAGGTCACGACCTTGCGCCGCGACGTTGCGACCTATGGCCGGCATGCGGATGTGGCCTTTACCGACGACTGGCGCGCCGATGCCGAGCGGCGCGATTTCACGATCAATGCGCTCTATGCCGATGCCGAGGGCCGCATCTACGACCCGCTCGGGGGCTATCGTGATCTCGTTGCGGGCCGCGTCCGCTTTATCGGTGCGCCGGAGAAGCGGATCGCCGAGGACTATTTGCGCATCTTGCGGTTCTTCCGCTTCACCGCCGAGTTCGGTTGTGGCGCGCCCGATGGCGCGGGGCTTCTGGCGGCCGTCCGTGCGCGCAAGGGCCTCGCGCAGCTTTCAGCAGAGCGTATCGGTGCCGAGCTGCTCAAGATACTCATGACACGTCGGGCGGCCGAGATCGTGCCTATCATGCAGGCCTGGGGAATCCTCACGGCAACGGTCGAGTTGGTGCCGCGGCCGACGCGCCTTGCTGCGCTCATTGCGCTTGAGGAGGGGCTGGCGGAGGCGCTGGCGGAGGTTGAGGTGGAACCGCGGGGCGCAGTTGGGGAGGCGAGGGTGGCTGGTGCGGCCAGTGTTGCGGGATCGGGAGGACCAGCCGGGCCAGCCGGGCCCGTTTCGACGGTGGCGCCCGATGCCATCCGCCGGCTGGCGGCCCTTGCGCTCCATGTCCGTGAGGATGCGCCCCGTCTCGCCCGTCGCCTGCGGCTCTCGAACGCACAAAAGCGCCGTCTCGAGGCCATGGCGGAGGTTGACCCGGCGACGTTCGCCAAGGCCGACGAGAAGGCCGCCCGGCGCATGCTCCATCGTCTGGGCAAAGAGGCCTATGTCGATCGCCTTCTCATCGCCTGGGCTCATGCGCGGGCGGCCGGGGTGGCAGGGACCCGAGGCCCGTCGGATCATGACCGGGCGAAGGGCCGGGCAAGATCTGCGGCTGGTGAGGTGGCAGGTGCGGGGGCCGCCGGCAGCACGGCGGACGACACACACTGGCAGCGGCTGCTCTTGGTTGCCCAGGCGTGGCGGCCGCAGATGCTGCCGGTCACAGGCGCCGATCTGCTGGCGCTTGGGGTCGCCAAAGGCCCGCGCATCGGGCGCCTTCTGGCTCGCCTCGAAGCCGACTGGATCGCCAGCGATTTTTCCCTGAGCCGCGAGGCGCTTCTCGTCCGTGCCCGCAATTTCGTGGACTCGTTAGTGGGCTCGAATGTGCGCCGAGGAGCCCACGACAGAGCAAACAGACCAAAGGGAGGCCGGTCATGACGAACGATGCCAGCAACAGCAACCTGGGTGCGCGCGAGCCAGGCCCGCCCGCCCCCACCAACCGCAAGGCCAAGCTCGCCATTGCGGTGATGGCCCTCATCTCGCTCTTGATCGGCTTTGTGCTCTATGTCTTTGCCGACGCGTTTGGGATCGAGCGCAGGGTGGCGACACTGATTGCCATTGCGTTTCTGGTGGCAGGGCTCGCCGACTATCTGCTCCTCGCCAATTGGGACAGGATCGGAAGATTGGCGCGTTCATCCTCCCGCAACTCCTCCCGCAACACTTCACATGATCGTGATGGCTGACGGCGGCCAATACACCCATTGCGCGACCCTTTGCCCCTTCTCGAGCTCTGGAAAACCCTAACGACAGGGCCCAATATCACCCGTGAGGGCGCGGCGCCGCATGGAACGTCGCTTGTTCGAAAGCCGGTGCACCGGAGCGTA